>NZ_JBFUFC010000246.1:0-4623 GCF_056403635.1 Microbacterium sp. P2_F9
GAGCTGAACGCCCCGCCGTCCGGCTCGCGGTCGACCAGCACGACGGGCACCCCGGAGTCGCGCAGGCGCTCGACCGCGCCGAGGTCGTCGGTCACGGGGGTGATGAGCACCCCGTTCACCCGCTGCTCGCGGAAGAGGTCGAGGTAGGCGCCTTCCCGCTCGGGGGTCTCGTCGCTGTTGCCGACGAGCACCGACAGCCCGTCCTCCGCCGCACGGTTCTCGGCGCCGCGGACGATCTCGGCGAAGAACGGGTTGCCGACGTCGAGCACGACGAGTCCGATGCTGCGGCTCCGGCCCGCGCGCAGCTGCCGCGCGGCGTCGTTGCGCACGAAGCCCAGCTCCTCGATCGCCAGGAGCACCCGCTCCACGGTCGCCGGCGCGACTTTGGAGGGCGTGTTGAGCACGTTCGACACAGTTCCGACCGAGACGGATGCCGCGGCCGCGACATCCTTCACACTCACCGCCATATCGAACCCTCCCTGGTGGTGATCATCGCAGAACTTGCGCGCGCGCCGCGGACAGCTCGGCCAGTCGGTCAGCGATCAGCTGCTGCAGCTCCGGGCCGGTCTGGTGGAAGATCGCCTCCCCGAGATCGCGGCCGGGCTTCCACTGGATGTTCGTCTTGAACGCGTGCGCGGCAACGGGTTTCCCCGCCTCCAGCACGTCGAGGATGAGACGGTACGCCTCCGGATCGTCGATCACCGCCGCGAGGCTCGAGTCGAATCCGACCTGAGCCGGCGGCAGCGCCGCGGGCGCGGCATCCACCTCCCATTCGTAGATCCCCGAACCCACCTCGAACGTGCGCCCGTCCGGCAGCTCGACCGTGGCGGTCGTGTTGGGCGGGATGGTGGCTTCGATGAGGATGCGGCCGCCGGTGCGCGTCCAGGCCGCACGAGCCCGGCCGTAGGGGGTGAGGTGCTCGGCGGAGGCGGAATCGATGCCGTCCAGCGGGTGCGGCGCGATGCGGATTCGCTCGTAGCCGGGAGCATCGGGGGCGAGCCCCGCGACGACCCGGTGCAGCCAGTCGCCGATGGCGCCGAACGCGTAGTGGTTGAACGACGTCATCTGGCCCGGGTTGATCGTGCCGTCGGGGAGCATCGAGTCCCAGCGCTCCCAGATCGTCGTCGCGCCCATCGTCACCGGGTAGAGCCACGAGGGGTTCTCGGTCTGCACGAGCAGGCGCCGCGCGGTGTCGAGGTGCCCGGTGCGGGTCAGCGCGTCCTGGATGATCGGCGTCCCGACGAACCCGGTGCCGATCTTGTAGCCCGACTCGCGAGTGAGCTCGGCCAGGCGAGCGCCCAGCGCCGGGATGAGCGAGGCGGGGGCGATCTCGAAGACGATGGCCATCGCGTACGCCGTCTGCGCGTCGGAGACCATGCGGCCGGACGGCGTCACGTACTCGTCGAGGAAGGCGCGACGCACCTCCTCCGCGACCGCCGCGTAGTGCTCGGCGTCCGCCGAATCACCGAGGAGACGCGCGGCGCGTGCCACGGCATCCGCCGACCGGAACAGGTAGGCGCTCGCGACGATGTCGCCGTCGGTCTTCGCCCGCGCCGGCTGATCCGGCGGAGCGTCCGGGTCGAGCCAGTCCCCGAACTGGAATCTGCCCTCCCACAGCCGGCGGTCACCGGCGATGTCGAGCAGCACATCGGTCCAGGCCTTCATACTCGGATACTGCCGTTCGAGGGTCGCCACATCGGCGTAGCGCTCGTTGAGCACCCAGGGCACCACGGTCGCGGCATCCCCCCACGCGGCGGCGGGACGGGCAGCCCCCAGCACGTTCGGCACGACGAAGGGCACGATTCCGCCCTCGTGGGCCTGCTCGAGGGCGAGGTCCCGCAGCCAGGAGTCGAGGAACCCGCGCACGTCGTAGAGGAAGCTGGCGGTCGGAGCGAACACCTGGATGTCGCCCGTCCAGCCCAGGCGTTCGTCGCGCTGCGGGCAGTCCGTCGGCACGTAGAGGAAGTTTCCCTTGAGGCCCCAGACCACGTTCTCGTGGAGCTGGTTCACAAGGACATCGGATGTCGCGAACCAGCCGGTTCGCTCCATGTCGCTGTGGATCACCACGGCCGTGACGGCTGACGGGTCGAAGACGCCAGGCCATCCGGAGATCTCGGCATAGCGGAACCCGTGGAACGTGAACTCGGGCTCCCACTCGATCTCACCGCCCGCGAGGGTGAGCTGGTCGGTGGCGGCGGCGTCGCGCAGCGGCCGGGTGCCCAGCTCGCCGTGCTCGAGCACCTCGGCGTGGCGCAGGACGATCTCGGTGCCGGCGGGCCCGGTCACCCGCAGCCGCAGCCGGCCCACCAGATTCTGGCCGAAGTCGAGGACCGTCTTGCCCGAAGGAGTCGTGATCACCTCGACCACGGCGAGCTCTTCGAGCCGACGGACGAACGGCGAGACCCGCGCCTCGGGCACCACCACGGGGTCCTGCTCGGCGACGAGGGCCCAGCCCGACTCGTCGTAGCCGGCGTCGGCGAATCCCCGGCCATCCGCGTCGACCAGCACGCGGCGGGCGTCGAAATGCTCACCGTCATAAAGGCCGCTCACCGTGATGGGGCCGGTCGATCCGCGCCAGGAGTCATCGGTCTTGACCCACTCGGAGCGCCCATCGGCGAACTCGAGCAGCAGCTGTGCGGCGAATCGCGGCTGGTCGCCGTAGATCAGCCGGGCGTTCTCGCGGAAGCCGAAGCGCTCGGTTCCCCATGCACCCGCGAGCCGCACGCCGAGCGCGTTGCGTCCGTCGCGCACCAGCGCGGTGACATCGGTGGTCTCGTGGATGGTGCGGAACTGGAACGGCGTCCACCCCGGCTTCATCACCTGGTCGTCGACATCCGCGCCGTTGAGCGCGACCTGGTACACGCCGACGGCCGTCGCGTAGAGGGTCGCCCGCGCGAGCGCCGACGTGACGTCGAACTCCGTGCGCAGATAGCCCGGCTGGCCGATCTCCGCCGGCGCGGCGAGCCCGATCGTCGCGGCGTTCCATTCGTCCGCGAGGAACCCGGCGAAGATCCGCCGCGGTTCGCTCCACTCGCCCTGACCGCCGTCCGCTCCCGTCACGCGGACGCGCAGCGCCACCTCTTCCCGCGGGGCGAGCGGGGCGAACGGCCACGCGATCTGGGTCGACGCCCTGCCCTCCACGATGTGCGACGCGACAGCGCCGGCGCGGTCGAGCTGCAGTTCCGCCCGAGCCTGACGCCAGTCCGCGGCATCCGTCTCGGTGATCCAGCCGATGGTCGGCTTGGCCGAAGCGACGGTGTCGCTCCGGTACGGCGCATCGACGATGACGCGCGTGGTCAGGTGGGTCATGCCATTCCTCTGTCGTTCCTCGGTCGTTCGGGTCAGACGGCGACGACGGCGCTCGGGCGGGCCACCGCGGGCGCGGTCACCGCGATCCGATGCGTGCCGTGGGACAGATCGCCGGATGCCGGGGCCCCGTCGATCGTGATGATCGAGGCGTCGCTGACCGGCAGGTCGAGCACGGCGCGAGCGCCGAACGGCACCTCGAGAGTCGCCTCGAACACATCGTCGACAACCCGCCAGTCGATCGCCAAGCGTCCCAGCCGGGTCTCGATCGATGCGCTCGCGTGGTCGAGGCCTTCGGCCGGCCGAGGGGCGACGTGCACCGTCCGGTAGCCCGGGTCGAGGGGATCCGGGGCGAGGCCGCCCACCGTGCGGTAGACCCAGTCGATCATCGCGCCGTAGGCGTAGTGGTTGAACGAGAGCATGCTGCCCTCTTCGCGATCCGCCTCCTCGCTCGGCATCGCGTCCATCGCGCCGGAGTGGATGCTGCCGTCCGGAAGGATCGCGTCCCACCGCTCCCACACTGTCGTCGCACCGCGATCGACCTGGTAGAGCCAGGATGGCGCATCTCGCCGCAGCAGCATGAGGTAGGCCTCATCGAGGTAGCCGTTGCGCGAGAGCGCGAAGAGCACGAGCGGCGTGCCGAGGAAGCCGGTCGCGATACGGCCGTTCTCCCGGCGGACGTCTTCGGCGAGTCCGGCGGCGATGCCCTCGCGTCGCTCAGCCGGTGCGAGATCGAACTCGAGCGCGAGAGCGGCTCCGGTCTGCGTCGTGATGGCGACGTCGCCCCAGGTCTCGAAAGTCGCCGTCGCGACGCGGCCGGCGAGGTCCTCGTAGTCGGCCGCGCGCTCCGGGTCGCCGACGAGGCGCTCCGCCTGCGCGAGCAGCCGCGCGGAGCGCACGTAGAACGCATTCGCGACATAGTCGCTGGACACCTTGGCTTCCCAGGGGCGGTCGCCAGGGGCGTCCGGATCCAGCCAGTCGCCGTACTGGAACGGCTCGGTCGGGAGCACCACGCCGTCGCCGGCACGGCGGCGGAGATGGTCGACCCATCGGCGCATGCTGTCGAGCTGGCGCACGAGGATCTCGTCCGAGCCGTACGACTCGTAGACGGCGAGCGGCACGATGGTCGCGGCATCCGCCCACCCGGCCCGGCCCATGTTCTCGGTCGGCACGCCGCCCATGAGCATGTCCACCGGACGGATGATGTCGGGCACGACCGATGAGACGCCGCCTTCGTCGGTCTGGTCGATCTCGAGGTCGCGCATCCACGACATCCAGAACGACTCGGAGTCCATCAGGGTCGACGCGGTGGCGCTG
>NZ_JBFUFC010000247.1:0-4609 GCF_056403635.1 Microbacterium sp. P2_F9
GGCACCGCGCACGCGGCGGCCGCGGCCCGCACGGCCGCACCGCAGTCTGCGACGACCACGGTGCTGTCGACCGAGTCCGACCCGGACGATTGGCCGTTCGCGGGCGCGAACGGCGCAGCGCCTGCGCTGCCGTACAGCCGGACCGGCGGGAACCGCGTCATCACGGAGCAGGCGCCCGACGCGACGCCGCACCGCGACGACTTCGACGATCTGTTCAACGGCACGGGTTCTTCGGATACCCTCGGCCAGGTGCCACCCCGTCCGAACAAGCGACGCCGCCGGATCGGCGGATGGATCGCGCTCGCGGTCGTGCTGATGCTCTTCGGCGGCGTGGCCGCGGGCGGCCTCTGGGTATGGAACACGTACGAGGCCAAGATCCGCGAGTTCATGGGCTGGGAAGAGCCGAAGGACTATGCCGAGGGGCAGGCCAATGGCGAGGCCCTCGTCACGATCGCCTCAGGCGACAACGGCAACACGATCTCGAACTCGCTGTACGAAGCCGGGGTGACCAAGACGCCCGACGCGTTCTACGCGATGCTCGTCGACACCGCCCAGAATCCGACCTTCTATCCCGGCGTCTACACGCTGCAGAAGCAGATGACCTCCGCTGCCGCCCTCGCGGCGCTGCAGGATCCTGCGAACAAGATCGACAACACCGTCGTCATCCCCGAGGGGCTCATCGCGGCCGATGCTCTGCAGCGGATCGCCGATGTGACGGGAATCTCCCTCGACGAGCTGACGGCCGAGGCCGCCAACTACACCCAGTTCGGCGTTCCGGCCGAGGCGCCGAGCATCGAGGGCTTCCTCTTCCCTGCGACCTACACCTTCGATCCGGGCGTCACCGCGCACGATGTGCTCGCTCGCATGGTGAATGAGACGTTCGCCCGTCTCGATGCCCTCGGGGTGCCGGAGTCCGACCGGCTCCAGGTGCTCACTCTCGCTTCCGTGATCCAGAAGGAATCCGGCCCGGACACGGCTGACATGAACAAGATCGCCCGGGTGTTCCTCAACCGGATCGACGAGGGAATGCCGTTCCAGTCCGACGCGACCGTCGCCTACGGGGCTGGGGTGACCGGCACGGTGTGGACGACGGACGAGCAGCGCGCCGACGAGTCGAACATCTACAACACGTACGTGCACCTCGGGCTTCCGCCAGGGCCGATCAGCAACCCCGGTGAGGATGCCATCACAGGCGCCCGCAACCCGGCCGACGGCAACTGGCTGTACTTCGTCGCCGTCAACCTGGCCACGGGTGAGACGATCTTCTCCGACACGTACAACGAGCATCTCAAGGCCGTCGATCAACTGCGGGAGTGGTGCGCGAAGAGCGAGAATGCCTCCTACTGCGCGTAGGCGGCAGCTCGAGGTATGGGGCGACCCGATCCAGCACAGCCGGTCGCCCGCCCTGCACGCCGCCKCCTACGCGGTTCTCGACATGCCGTGGTCGTACGACCGTCGACGGGTGTCCGCCGACACCTTCGACCGTGAGCTCGGGGGCCTCGACGCATCGTTCCGCGGCCTGTCGCTGACGTATCCGCTGAAGGCCTGCGCCTTTGCGGCATCCGGCATTCGCGACCGTCGCGCCGAGCTCACCGGCGCGGTCAACACGCTGCTTCTCGAGCCCGAGGGCGTCCGCGGTTTCAACACCGACATCGGCGGCATCATGCGCGCACTCGGCGAGGCGGGCATCGAGAGCGTCGATCGGGTGCGGGTCGTCGGCGCCGGTGCGACGGCATCCTCTGCCATCGTGGCGGTCGCCGAACTCGGCGCCCACCACGTGGAGGTGGTGGCACGCAGACCCGCCGCCGTCGCGCCGCTGCAGGCGGTGGGCGACGCGCTCGGCGTCGTCGTGCTCGCAGTGCCCTTCACCGCGCCCGGGCACGCGCCGGTGCCCCTCACGATCTCGACCGTCCCTGGTGATGCGGAGATCCCGGATGCCGCGGCCGGCGCGCTGGCAGACTCCGGGGGACTGCTGCTGGACGTGGTGTACGGACACTGGCCGACGGTGCTCGCCCAGGCGTGGCAGCGCGCGGGCGGCACCGCCCAGTCGGGTCTCGGAATGCTGGTGCACCAGGCGCTCCTGCAGGTGCGGATCTTCGTCGGCGGCGAGGTCGATGTTCCCCTCGATGACGAGTCGGCCGTCCTGGCCGCGATGCGCCAGGCGGTCGTGGGAGACTAGAGCAATGCTCCGCGTGCTCACGGCCGGCGAATCCCACGGCCCCGAACTCGTCGCCATCATGGAAGGCCTGCCCTCCGGCGTGCCGATTTCCCGTGCCGCGATCCAGGCCGACCTCGCTCGTCGCAAGCTCGGCTACGGCCGCGGCTCGCGCATGAAGTTCGAGGAGGACGAGCTCACG
Source organism: Microbacterium sp. P2_F9 (assembly GCF_056403635.1). Taxonomy (NCBI): domain Bacteria; kingdom Bacillati; phylum Actinomycetota; class Actinomycetes; order Micrococcales; family Microbacteriaceae; genus Microbacterium; species Microbacterium sp. P2_F9. Next base: position 2,358 of record NZ_JBFUFC010000247.1, read on the forward strand.
ATCTCGAGCGGCGTCCGCCACGGACTCACCCTCGGCAGCCCGATCGCGCTGCGCATCGGTAACACCGAGTGGCCCAAATGGGTTGAGGTGATGAGCGCCGAACCGGTCGAGCTCACCGAGAAGTCTCGCGGACGCAGCGCCGCCCTCACCCGGCCGAGGCCGGGACATGCCGATCTCGTCGGCATGCAGAAGTACGACTTCGACGAGGCGCGGCCCATCCTCGAGCGTGCGAGCGCCCGCGAGACCGCCGCGCGCGTCGCGCTCGGCGCCGTGGCGCGCGCGTTCCTGGCCGAGCTCGGCATCCGTCTCGTCAGCCACACCCTCTCGATCGGCCCCGTGCGCGTCCCGGAGGACTCCGCTCTGCCAGGGCCGGATGATGTCGACGCGCTGGACGCCGATCCGCTGCGCTGCTTCGACGCCGCGACGAGCGCGCGGATGGTCGCCGAGGTCGATGCTGCCCGCAAGGACGGCGACACGCTCGGCGGTGTCGTCGAGGTGCTCGCGTTCGGACTGCCGCCCGGACTCGGCTCGCACGTGCACTGGGATCGGCGCCTCGACGGCAAGCTCGCGCAGGCGCTCATGAGCATCCAGGCGATCAAGGGCGTCGAGGTCGGCGACGGCTTCCTCACCACGACGCGCCGAGGCTCCCAGGCGCACGACGAGCTGTTCGCGACCGACGGCGGCATCACGCGGTCGTCCGACCGCGCCGGCGGCACCGAGGGCGGCATGTCGACCGGCACCGTCCTGCGCGTGCGCGCCGGGATGAAGCCCATCGCGACCATCCCGCACGCCCTGCGGACGGTGGATGTCGCGACCGGCGACACCGCGGCCGCCCATCACCAGCGGTCCGACGTGTGCGCGGTTCCCGCGGCGGGCGTGGTCGCGGAGGCCATGGTCGCCGTCGTCCTCGCCGAGTCCGTGCTGGAGAAGTTCGGCGGCGACAGCGTCGGCGAGACCCGCCGCAACCTCGAGTCGTACCTCGCCGCGATCCCGGAGAGCCTGCGCACGGCCACGGTCAGCGACACCGCGCTCACCGAGGCATGACCGCGCGAGCCCTCGTGCTGATCGGTCCCATGGGCGCCGGCAAGACGAGCATCGGCCGCAAGGTCGCCAAAGCGCTCGGCGTCGGCTTCTTCGACACCGACATCGCGGTCGTCCGCGCCCACGGACCGATCGAGGCGATCTTCGCCGAGCACGGCGAAGCTCATTTCCGGGCCCTCGAGCGGGCGGCCGTCACGCAGGGTCTCGCCGCCGGCGGTGTGGTCTCGCTCGGCGGAGGCGCCGTCCTCGACCCGCAGACGCAGGCCGACCTGGCCGCGCACCGGGTCGCGCTGCTGACGGTCGACGCGAAGGTCGTCGCCGGCCGCATCCACGCCACCGACCRCCCGCTGCTGCAGGCAGAGGATGCCCTCGCGCGGTGGAGCGAGATCGCCGCAGCGCGTCGCCCGATCTACGAGCGGCTCGCCGACGCGACGTTCGATACCTCGCACGGACCGTTGCAGCACGTCGTCGAGGCGATCGTCGCCTGGGCCCAAGAGGATTCAGGGGAACGCGCATGAGCGATGCGACCACGATCTCGGTGAGCGGCGACGCGACCTACGACATCACGGTGGGACGCGGCATCCTCTCGTCCCTCGGGGAGCTCCTCCCGCCGGCTGCCCGCAAGGTGCTCGTCATCCATCCGCCGACCCTCGCCGCGCAGGCGGAGGCGCTGCGCGCCTCGCTCGCCGGCGACCGTGAGGTGCTGCTGGCCGAGATCCCCGACGCGGAGCAGGGCAAGCGCATCGAGGTCGCCGCCTTCTGCTGGCAGGTCATGGGCCAGGCGGACTTCACGCGCACCGACGCGGTCGTCGGCTTCGGCGGGGGAGCCGTCACCGACCTCGCCGGTTTCGTCGCCGCCACCTGGCTGCGCGGTGTCGCGGTCGTGCAGGTGCCGACGACCGTGCTCGGCATGGTCGACGCGGCCGTGGGCGGCAAGACCGGGGTGAACACTGCCGAGGGGAAGAACCTCGTAGGCGCTTTCTGGGCCCCCCGCGCCGTGCTGTGCGACCTCGACCTGCTCGACTCCCTCTCGGCACACGAACTCGTCGCCGGGTTCGCCGAGGTGGTCAAGGCCGGGTTCATCTGGGCCCCCGAGATCCTCGAGCTCATCGAGGCCGACCCGGTGGCCGCGGTGGACCCGCACAGCGCCGCGTTCCGGCGCAGCATCGAACTCGCGATCGGGATGAAGGCGCACGTCGTCGGCCAGGATC
>NZ_JBFUFC010000248.1:0-4605 GCF_056403635.1 Microbacterium sp. P2_F9
CGATCGCCCCGCGCGTCTCGGACCACTCGCCGAACGTGGCTCCGACGATCTCGGGCAGCCCGTCGGCGGACGGGAGGGCCGTCCGCTCGAGCGAGTGGCGCATGGGCGCCATCAGGATCTCGCCCGCCTGCGCGAGCTCGCCGCCGACCACGATGAGCTCAGGGTCGAAGAGATTGCACAGGCTCGCGGCAGCGACGCCGATGTGCCGGCCCGCATCCGCTATGACCCGGCGCGAACTGCCGTCGCCGTCCTCGGCCGCCTGCAGGAGGTCGCTGATCCGGTGCATGCCCGCGCTCGGCGGGAACAGCGACAGCAGGGCGGGGCCGCCGGCGTAGGTCTCGAGGCATCCCCGGTTGCTGCAGCGGCAGACCGGGCCGTTCTCGTCGATCGTGACATGGCCGATCTGGCCGGCCTTGCCGTTGACGCCGCGGAAGAGGTCGCCGCCGACGATGAGCCCGGCGCTGATGGTGTGGCCGACTCGGATGAAGACGGATGCCGAGGCCGAGCGTCCGCTGCCCTCGCGGGCCTCGGCGAGGCCGCCCAGGTTCGCCTCGCTGTCGACGTGCACCGGACGGCCGATCCGCTCCGAGAGGCTCTCGGCGACGTCGATGCCCGCCCAGCCGGGCAGCAGCACGGGCGTGGAGATCATCCCGGTGCGCGGATCGATGGGAGCGGGCAGGGCGAGCCCGACGGCGAGGAGGTCGGCGACCGTGCCGCCGAGCGACTCCATGAGTTCGCTGAGGAGAATCGCCAGCCGGTCGAGCTGCGCATCGTGACGGTGGTCGAGCGGAAGCGGGAGCGAGGTCTGGCTCACGACGGTGCGTGTGACATCGGCGATCGCGATGTGCAGCTGCCGCGATGTGTAGTGCACGCCGGCCACGAGGCCCAGCTGGCGGGCGAGTGAGACGAGCGTGGCACGCCGTCCGCTGCGGGACGTGACGGACGTGTGCAGGAGGCCCGCTGCGGTGAGCTCCTTGACGATGTTCGACACCGTCGCAGGCGACAGCCCGGTGCTGCCGGCGAGCTCGACCTGCGTGAGACGTCCGTGGCGCTTGAGCGATTCGACGAGGCGCGCGCGATTGGCCTCGCGGAGCGAGCTCTGCGAGCCAGGCGGAGACGTGTGACGCGCCACACGCACACTGTACCCGACCCGCTTTCGGCCGGAACGGTGAGCGTCGCAGCCCGGCTTTAGGCTGGACACCATGCGCCTGGCCACCTGGAACGTCAACTCCGTCCGTGCTCGCGTCGACCGGATCGTCGACTTCGCGGTTCGCGAGAGCATCGACGTGCTGGCCATGCAGGAGATCAAGTGCAAGGCCGAGCAGTTCCCGTTCGAGAAGTTCGAAGAGGCCGGCTTCCACGTGGAGGCGCACGGCTTCTCGCAGTGGAACGGCGTCGCGATCGCGAGCCGCGAGCCGCTCACCGACGTCGAGACCGCTTTCCCCGGCATGCCCGGGTTCGCGAAGGGGCATGAGGGAGCGGATGCCCCGCAGGAGGCCCGTGCCATCGGCGCGACGGTCGGCGGGGTGCGGGTGTGGAGCCTGTACGTGCCGAACGGGCGCTCCCTCGGCGATCCGCACTACTACTACAAGCTCGACTGGCTCAGCGCCCTCGAGCAGTACACCCGCGAGTCACTGAAGGCTGACCCCGACCTCGCGCTCGCCCTCGTGGGCGACTTCAACATCGCCCCGACGGATGCCGACAACGGCGATCCGACGGTGGTCCAGGGGTTCGCGACCCACGTCTCGCCGCCCGAGCGCGAGGCCTTCGCCGCACTCGAGGCCGCCGGCCTCGCCGACGTGGTGCGGCCGCTCATCCCCACCGGGTTCACCTACTGGGACTACAAGCAGCTGCGCTTCCCCCGCAATGAGGGCATGCGGATCGACTTCATCCTCGGGTCGCACACGTTCGCCGACGCGGTGGCCGGTGCGCAGATCCATCGCAACGAGCGCAAGGGCGAGGCCCCGAGCGATCACGTGCCCGTCGTCGTCGACCTCGACCTCACGGGCGACGACGACGACGATCGCCCGATGATCTTCTGAGTCAGTCCTCGGTGGTCATATCCCCGGTCTGCGGCGTGCCTTCAGCGGGACCGTAGCGAAGCGAAACGGCGCCCGATGACCCTGCGACGGGTGGGGCCAGGAGCCTGAGGTTCGCCGGTGCGGCACCGTCTGGGAAGACCTTCTTCCCCTGCCCGAGCACGATCGGGTACACCCACAGCACGAGCTCGTCGAACGCCCGCTCCGCGAGCAGGGTCTGCACGAAGTCGATGCTGCCGATGATGTGGATGTTCTCGTGGCGCTCACGCAGCGCGGCGACGTCGGCCGCGGCATCCGGTCCCAGCTGGGTGGTGCCGGCCCAGTCGAGCGTGGGGGTGCCGCGCGATGCCACGTACTTCGGGATGCGGTCGAACTTCGGGCCGATCCCGCCCCCGTCATGGTGCGGCCAGTACGCGGCGAAGATGTCGTAGGTCCTGCGCCCGAGGACGAGCGCGTCGAGCTTGTCGATGCCCGCCATCACTTCCCTGCCGACGAGATCGTCAGGCAGCGGCGCCTGCCATCCGCCGTACGGGAAGCCGCCGGAGATGTCCTCCTCTGGTCCACCCGGGGCCTGCGCGACCAGGTCGAGGGTGGTGAACAGATCGATCGTGATGCGTCCGGTCATTGCCGTGTCCTTTCGAGAGATCGAATCGCGAAGGTTGCGGCGAATCGCTCCAGGAGCGTCGGGTCGCCATGGACCACGGCGATCACCTCCTGGTCGATCGCCTCGCTGGGGGTCAGCTCCCCCGAGATGATGCGCCGGATGCCGGGCCCGGCCGCGAAGACGAGCTCCGGGTCGCCAGGAGGGCGCTTCGACAGGCTCAGCGACCGAAGCGCTGTCGGCGGCGCCGGCGGCGCGAGTTGCGCGACCCGCAGCGCGCCGCCGTCGACCTGCACCCGCAGCACCACATCGCCCACGTGCACCTCGTAGTCTGCGGGCGGCAGCGAGGCCGCGGCATCCGGTTGAAAAGCCGTCCGCAGCGCCATCGTGAGCGAGTCCGCCGTCACGACGTCGTCGATGCCCGGCTCGCCCATCTGCGCGAATCCCCAGCGCCCGAGGGCGAGCACGATCGGCTCGAGCTCACGCCCGTAGTCGGTGAGCTCATAGACGAGCCCGCAGTTCTTGAGCGGCACTCGGCGCACGACACCGCCCTCCTGCAGCTCCTTGAGCCTCGTGGAGAGGATGTTCGTGGGGATGCGGGGCAGCCCCTGCTTGAGGTCGGTGTACCGGCGGGGGCCGACGAGCAGGTCGCGGACGATGAGCATCGCCCAGCGCTCCCCGACCAGCTCGACGGCAGTGGTGACCCCGCAGTACTGCCCGTAGCTGCGAGATGCCAAGGGGTCAGACCTGAGCCTGCTCCGCCAGATAGGCCTCCGGGCCCTTCTCGGCCGCCACCGGGTCCATGTAGAGGAACCCGAGGTTGTTGCCGTCCGGGTCATCGAGGTCGCGCGAGTACATGAACCCGTAGTCCTGCGCCGGGCGCGGCTCGCTGCCGCCGTTCGCGAGCCCGGCGGCGAGCACCGCGTCCACGTCCTCGCGGCTGTCGCGGCTGAGGGCGATCGACACCTGCGCGCTCGTGGCGGGGTCGATGATCGGCTTGTCGGTGAACGTCGCGAAATACTCCCTGGTGAGCACCATGAAGTACACGTTCTCGTCCCACACGATGCAGGCCGCGTTCTCATCGGTGAACTGCGGGCTCAGCTCGGCACCCAGCGCGAGATAGAACGCCTTAGAGCGCTCCAGGTCGGACGTGGGGATGTTCACGAAGATGCTGGTCATTTCCTGCTCCAATCGCTGTGCGGTGTGCCCGCAGACCGATACTTGCAAAAAGCAAGCAAGCTTGTCAATAGCAAGTTCGCGCGAACCGGGTGCACTCTCCGTCGCAGGGGGGATGCCGCGGCGCGGCCTCCCCCGTACCGTGGAGAGATGTCCGAAACCGTCCCGCCGAGGCCCCTGCGCCGGCCGCCCTCGGCCGCCGAGCTGCGCGCGGACGTGTGGCTCGCCGCCGCTCTGATGCTCGCCGCGATCCTCAGCGCGGCCCTCGGCTCCGTCGCCGGGATCTACGCCGACGAGACGCCGGGCATGGAGTGGGCGCTGCTCTACGCGGTCGCGCTCACCGCGCCCCTCGCTGTGCGTCGACGCTTCCCCGAGGCCGTCGCCGTCGCGACGGCGCTGGCCTTCTTCGTCGCGATGAGCTTCCAGATCCCCGAGATGTACGTCGGCAACATCGTCCTGTTCATCAGCATGTACACCGTCGGCGCGTGGGTGAACGATCGCCGGCGGGCCGCCCTCGTGCGCATCGCGATCATCGTGGGGATGTTCACGTGGCTGCTCGTCACGACCTTCCAATCGGCGACCGCCGACACCGACGACGGCCTCTCCCGCGCGGGCCTGTTCTCACCCTTCGTGGCCTGGATGCTCATGCAGTTCCTCGTCAACGCGGCCTTCTTCGGCGGCGCCTACTACATGGGCGAGCGGGCCTATGCGTCGGCGCTTGCCGGCGAAGCGCTGCGTCAGCGGACGCTCGAGCTGGAGCGCGAGCGCGAGGTGACGGCGGCGCAGGCC
>NZ_JBFUFC010000249.1:0-4594 GCF_056403635.1 Microbacterium sp. P2_F9
GGAGGATGAAGCGGTCGGTTGCCTTCGCTGTGCGCAGGGGACGCGTTCCGAGTTCGTCGCGCTCGAGCACTTCCGCGTGGCGCAGCGTGATCGCCTGCCCTGCCGGGCCGGTGACGGCGACACGCACCCAGCCAACCAGGTTCTGGCCGAAGTCGACCAACGTCTTGCCCGACGGACTCTCCCAAATGCGTTGCGGCGAGAGACTCTGTTGACGCCGGACAGGTGGACCGACGTATGGCTCCAATTTCGCGAGATCGAAGTCGACTGTGTGGACCGAACCCCATGAAGACTCGTCGAACCCGACTCGGTCCCACCCTGACGGAAGGAGACGCGCGTCGATTTCCTGCCCGTCGTAGATGCTGTCGGATACAACCGCGMCCTCGCCGGCACGCCATGTTTCATCGGTGACGATGATCTGCTCGTGGCCGTCCTCGAACTCAATGCGCAATTCGAGGAAACCGGCCAGTTCGGGACCGTAAGGGGGCGAGTTCTCCCATCCCAGACGTCCGCGGAACCACCCGTCGCCGAGTGCCATTCCGAGGGCGAACCGGTTCCGTGCCGTGAGCGCAAGCTGCGCGGTGACGTCATAGGCGGCATATCGCAGACGCCACTCGTAGCTGGTCCAGCCGGGCGTCAAGACGTCCTCTGAAAGGGGCACGCCGTCGATGAACGCTTCGACGACGCCGAGCGCGGATACCTGAGCAGCCGCTCCGACGACTGTTCCATGGCCCTCGTCCAGCACGAATTCAGTACGCAAGAGGGGTGCCCGATGAAGGGTTGCATCCGCAGCGATGAATCGCCCAATTCGCTCGGTCATGGAATTCTCCTGGATATCAGGACTCGACACGCGTGGAGCCGGTCGTCAGTGGGACCTCGTCAGCCTAGCCGATTTTGTGGAACGGTCTACACCAATGTGGAACTGTTGATCAACTGGATTGGCGCATCGGCTCAGGAAGTCGGAGCGGATCGCGTCGACGTCCGCACCCGCAGTTCTGGCGTGAAGATCTCATGAACCGCCTCGGTGCGACCTTGCAGGCGCTCCATCAGCAGTTGGATCGCACGGAGCCCCATCTCGCTGCCAGGCTGGTGCACCGTTGTGAGCCCGAGCGCCGGATGCGACGCGATCGGCACATCGTCGTAGCCGACGATCGACAACTGTCGCCCGGTCTCCGCTGTTGCGCGAAGTGCGCCGATCGCCAATTCGTCGTGAGCGGCGAACACGGCCGTGATTGGCGTCCCGCCTTCGATTGCCGTCCGGACTGCCGAGTTCGCCGCATCCTGACCCTCGTCCGTTCGCAGTACGACGATCTGGTCTGCCAAACCCGCCTCGGTCATCGCGGCGCGATACTCGCGCAGTCGGATGCCGTGGGCGGACTGCGTCTCCTCCTCCGCCTCCTCAAGTGTGAGATGTGCAATCCGAGTGTGCCCAAGATTCAAGAGATGGTCCATCGCCATCCGCGTCCCCGCAACGTCGTCGCCGGCGATGCTGTCATACGCGTCCGAGTGATCGTGTCGGCCAAACATCACGACGGGTGTCTGCGTGGCGATCCGGTCGAGCGCTTCACTGCTGACCCGGGGGGAAACGGCAACCACGCCGTCCACCTGGCGGTCGACCAAAGCTTCAATTGCGCGGAGTCCGAGACGTGAACCTTCCTCGGCGGGCGCGATGACCACTTGGTAGATCGTTCCCGCGAGCGCGCCCATCACGCCCGTGAGCATTCGGGTGAAGAACTGATTGCCAAGATCGGGGATCTCGATGCCGATCGTGTATGTGCGGCCCCTCATTGCTCGTGCAGCAATCCGAGGACGGTAATCGAGCTCCGTCATGGTCGCGGTGACACGCTCGCGCATGGAGTCGCTCACTCCGTATGCGTTGCGCAGCACTTTCGACACGGCTGCGCGGGACACGCCCGCCGCTGCGGCGACGTCTTCGATTGTCGCGTTGCGGCCCGGGACAAATGTCATGGTGTAGAGGTTAGCGCCGCTCACGTCGCGCGAAGCGCCGGTGTCCGAACCGGGAATGGGTCAAACGCCTTCAGAACTGTTCCCTGCGGGCGGTCGCGTCGAATTCCGCGGGTACAGTCGGGGCGCCGTCGTGATGTGTAGCGCTTCGGTTCGTCCCGCAAGCCGGCTGAGCAGGAGCTCGACAGCGTGCTCACCCATCGCGAAGCCCGACTGATCGACGCTGGTGAGCGACACTGCGGGGTGCCCCGCGATCGTGATGTTGTCGTATCCCGCAACCGATACGGACGCGTCAGACGGCCCGTTTGTCGCAAGCGCCCGGAGTGCCCCGAGCGCCATGGCGTCGTTGCCCGCGAAGATGGCCGTTGGAAAGTCTGGCCCGGTCAAGATCTCAGCGACCGCTCCGCGCGACTCGTCTTCGGTCGGGCCGCTCCGGATCACACGGGACACACCCTCGAGCCCATGCTGACTCATGAACCGCTCGTACTCCTCGAGCCTGACTGCGTGGGGCGTTCCTGAACCAAAAGCCGTCACCTCGGCACTGCGAGTGAGGTGCGCGATCTTTCGGTGACCCAGTCGATGCAGGTGGTCCATGACGAGTCGAGTCCCCTCGATGTCGTCGCCAGTGACTGTGTCATACGCGAGCGAGTTGTCGTGGCGCCCGACCATCACGATCGGAACTCGCTGGGCCAGCGACTCGAGCCATTCGGTGGCTACGAGCGGCGAGATGGCGATGATGCCGTCAACCTGACGGTCGGACAGCGCTGTGATCGCGCGCCGCCCCTCCTCCACGTCGCGACCCGCCGGCGCGATGATCAGCTGGAACCCTGTTCCTTCGCGTGCCGCGGCAGCGCCGTCGATGATCTTGTCGAAGAAGGGGTTCCCGATGTCGGGAAGTTCGATTCCGATAGTGCTCGTGGTTCCGCGCATCGCTCTGGCCGCCACGCGTGGGCGATAATCCAGTCGCTCGATCGCATCATTGACGCGCACGCGCATCTGATCGCTTACGCCGTAGGCGTCTCTGATGACTTTCGAGACCGCCGCACGAGAAACGCCGGCCTCACGGGCGACGTCGCTGATGTTGGCCGCTCTCCTCATCGTGATGACTCCCTCGTCCGATATCAGGAATGTAACGAGTTGTAGATCAATCCACAAATCGTGTGTAGATCGGTTGACACGCGGCACACGACGTGTCTATCGTGGCCTCACCCAAGCACCCGAGCACGGGCATCACGAAGATGCTCCGGGGCATCGACAGCGAAGTGCCTTTACATGGAGGTAAAGAGATGGATTCCCGCATGACAACCCGCCGAGCGCTCCTGGCGGTCGGCGCCGGAAGCGTCGCGTTGACGCTGACGCTCGCCGGCTGCTCCGCCGGTGGATCGAGCGACGCAGATGGCGCCGTCACCCTGAAGTATCTCGTCGACAACGGCGAAGCGACGGTCGTCGTCGCTGAGGCGCTTGCCAAGGCCTTCGAAGCCGAGAACCCCGACATCAAGGTGGAGATCGAGACGCGTCCACAAGGCGCTGAGGGCGACAACCTGATCAAGACCCGCCTGTCAACGGGCGAGATGGACGACCTCTTCTCCTACAACTCTGGCTCCCTGTTCCAGGCCCTCAGCCCCGACCAAACTCTTGTCAACCTCGACGACCAGGAATGGGTCGGAAAGCTGGACGAGAACTTCATTCGCACCGTTTCGACCGACGCCGGCCTCTACGGCGCTCCCATGGGTCAGTCGATGGCGGGCGCCGTTCTGTACAACAAGGACATCTACGCCGAGCTGGGTCTTGAGATCCCGACCACGTGGGACGAGTTCATCGCAAACAGCGAAGCGATCAAGGCTGCCGGCACCGCCGCACCCATCATCCAGACGTACGGCGACACCTGGTCCTCGCAGCTGTTCATCCTCGGCGACTTCAACAACGTGCTCGCGGAGAACCCGGACTGGGCGGAGGAGTACACCGCCAACAAGGCGAAGTACGTCGATGAGCCCGCTTTCGCCGGCTTCCAGCACCTTCAGCAGGTCTACGAGGCTGGACTGCTCAACGAGGACTTCGCGTCCGCGACGTACAACGACGGCGTCGCCATGGTGGCGACCGGCGCTGGGGCTCAATACCCGATGCTCACGTTCGCGGCGGGTCAGATGATGACCACCAACCCGGAGGCTGCCGATGTCGTGGGAACCTTCCCGCTCCCCGGCCCGGATGCAGATAGCAATGGACTGACGGTGTGGATGCCGAACGGCGTCTACATCCCGAAGTCGACGGAGGGCGCCCAGCTCGACGCGGCGAAGAAGTTCCTCGAGTTCATCACCACGCCGGAAAGCTGCGAGATTCAGGCGGAGTCCACGGCTCCCCAGGGCCCGTTCGTTGTAGAGGGCTGCACGCTGTCTGATGACGTGCCGGCGATGATCTCGGACCTCCAGCCGTACTTCGATGAGGGCAAGACCAACCTCGCGCTGGAGTTCCTCTCCCCGATCAAGGGACCTGCTCTGGAGCAGATCACCGTCGCCGTCGGATCTGGCATCACGAGCGCCAGTGACGGCGCGGCGCAGTACGACGAAGATGTCAAGAAGCAGGCCCTGCAGCTGGGCCTCGACGGCTGGTAGACACCCATTGACCTGTCGGGGGC
>NZ_JBFUFC010000250.1:0-4581 GCF_056403635.1 Microbacterium sp. P2_F9
GATCCGCACCCTCGACCAGTCGAGCAAGCTGAAGAACGTCCTGTACGAGATCCGCGGACAGGCGCTCGTCGAGGCCGACCGGCTCGAGTCCGAGGGTCACAAGATCCTCAAGCTGAACACCGGCAACCCTGCTGTGTTCGGGTTCGAGGCGCCCCGCGGCGCGTTCGGTCAGCGCACCGATGCGCCGCCGGCGGGGGAGCAGGCGCCGCAGAATCGCGCCCAGCGTCGCGCGGCCGAACGCAAGTAGCCGGACGTCCGGGCCAGGCGTGGGCCATTGGCCTCCCGCCGGCCCGGATATCCTGAACCGATGAGCCCGATCCGCACCCTCGACCAGTCGAGCAAGCTGAAGAACGTCCTGTACGAGATCCGCGGACAGGCGCTCGTCGAGGCCGACCGGCTCGAGTCCGAGGGTCACAAGATCCTCAAGCTGAACACCGGCAACCCTGCTGTGTTCGGGTTCGAGGCGCCCTTCCAGATCGTGCGCGACATGATCGAGGCGATCCCGCACGCCCATGGCTACAGCGACAGCCGAGGCATCATGTCGGCGCGCCGCGCCGTCGTGTACCGCTATGAGCAGGATCCGACGTTCCCGCCGTTCGGTCCCGACGACGTCTTCCTCGGCAACGGCGTGTCGGAGCTCATCACCATGACGATGCAGGCGCTGCTGGATGAGGGCGACGAGGTCCTCATCCCCTCGCCGGACTATCCGCTCTGGACGGCGATGACCAGCCTCGGCGGCGGCACGCCGGTGCACTACGTCTGCGACAACGACGACGGCTGGCAGCCCGACCTCGAGGACATCCGCTCGAAGATCACGCCGCGCACCAAGGCGATCGTCGTCATCAACCCGAACAATCCGACCGGCGCCGTCTACTCGCGCGAGGTGCTCGAGGGCATCGCCGACATCGCCCGCGAGCACTCCCTGCTGCTGCTCGCCGACGAGATCTACGACCGGATCCTGTTCGACGACGCGGTGCACATCCCGATGGCGTCGATCGCTCCCGACCTGCTCTGCCTCACCTTCAACGGCCTCTCGAAGACGTACCGTGTGGCGGGCTACCGCTCCGGCTGGCTCGTCATCACCGGCCCGAAGGCGCACGCCTCGGGCTTCCTCGAGGGGATCAACCTCCTCGCCTCGACGCGCCTCTGCCCCAACGTACCGGCGCAGCACGCCGTGCAGGCCGCCCTCTCCGGCGTGCAGTCGATCGACGCGCTGATCGGCCCGGTCGGGCGACTGCATGAGCAGCGGGATGCCGCGTGGGAAGGTCTCCTCGCGATTCCCGGGGTGACCTGCATGAAGCCGCAGGGCGCGCTGTACGCGTTCCCGCGGTTCGACCCGGACGTCTACGAGATCCGCGACGACCAACGACTCGTGCTCGACTTCCTCCTCGCCGAGCACGTCCTGCTGGTTCCGGGCACAGGCTTCAACTGGCCGACGCCCGACCACGTGCGCATCGTGACGCTCCCGGAGGCCCGGGTGCTCACCGAGGCGATCGAGCGCCTCGGCAACTTCCTGTCGTCTTACCGCCAGTAGCGGCGAGGACGGTGCCACGGCATCCGTCAACCCCCTCGTCGCACGCGGCGGCGGTGCCTATCGTGGCCGCATGTCCATTGAACTGAACGAGCCCGCACTCCGTCATGCGCGGGCGCTGGTGCGCGCGGGCGACGTCGTCCGCGACGAGCGCGACGACTGGTCGGAGGCGGCGCCCACCGCCGACGAGGAGAACGCCTTCATCGAACGGGACGGCTGGACGGAGTACTCGCACTGGCATCTCGGCGTCGACAGGTCTGAGAACCGGGAGACGAAGCAGGCGTACTCGTTCCCGTTCGGCGACTTCCGGAAGGTGCACCGCGGCGGTGTCATCGCGGGGGAGAGCCGAGCCGGCCAATACGACCACACCGAGATCCGCGACGCGCTCAAGGCGCTGCTCGAGCTCATCGACGCCGACAAGGACTCCTGACAACGCGGCAAGGAGACGATCGGGCCGCCACGACGCTGGGGTCGGCCCGTCGTCGGTCGGGGGTCAGAGCAGCGCGAGCGATGTCGCGCGCCAGCGGCCGTCCATGCCTTCGAGGCGCACGGCGACGGCACGGGTGCGCGCCGCACCGGTCACCACCAGCACGGCCTCGACGACGCCGTCGGCCGGCTCGGAGCAGTGCACGGACATGATCGTGTGCACGGGCCGCCGGGCCGCGTCCCCGCGGGCGCTCCGCGCCCGGGCCGCCAGGTTGGATCTGACGACGAGCTTGCGGAAGGCGTCTTCGGTGACCCAGCGAGCAAGCTGCTCGACCTCGCGCACCCCGGCGAGCACCTCGAAGACGCCCCGCGTCAGGTTGCGCAGGAAGGTCTCGGGATCGGGCAGAGCGGAGGTCGCGGTGCGCTGCGGCGCGAAGAACTGCGAGAGCTCATACGCGTCGGGCGCAGCGCGGCGGGGGTTGCCGGCGGGCATCGTTGCCATGGTGCCTACTTCATCGGGGGGACGGGTAGGAAAGTAGTAGAACACGACAGGAACTCACAGGAAGAATTCATATAGCCCCTGTGGATAACTATCCGGACACGGTTTCCCGGTTGCCCTAATCTCGCTGGGTGCGCTGGGACCGGTTCTTCGACGACCTCGAAGATCAGCTCGCCTCCGAGTGGGAGGCCGAGCGCGCTGCGCTGGACACCGAGGCGGAGCGGCTCCGGCTTTCCCGAGTCACGATTCGCGATCGGTTCGGGGCGCTGATCGACCGGGAACGGTCGACTCCGGCTCCCTCATTCGAGTTCGCCGACGGCACGGTGATCCCGGCCGAGGTCACCGGCGTGGGCGCGGACTGGATCGCCCTGGAGCCGGCCGAATCCCGCGGTGGTGCGCTGCTGGCACCGCTGTCAGCCGTCGCATGCGTCGGGATGCCGCATCCGGATCTCCTCCGCAGTGCCCGCCCCGCACCGCCCCGCACGGTCATGGCCGACCGGATGACACTGGGCTTCGTGCTGCGCGACCTCGTGCGCCGGCGGGTCGGAGTCGCGCTGCATCTGCGCAGCGGACGTGCGCTCGCCGGCACGATCGATCGTGCCGGCGCGGACCACCTCGACCTCGCGCTGCACGATCCGGGTGCACCGCGACGCGCCGGCGAGGTGACGGGGCACCGCCTGGTGTCCTTCGACGCGCTCGCATGGATTCGCCTGGACGGCACCACGACCCCGCGATGAGCGGGACCAGGGGATGTCAGTCGCCGTGACGGACGATGCCCGTGCCCCACAGTTCGGGGAAGCTCGCCTCGTTGGACTGTCGCCACAGGGCGGAGAGCCTGGCCTCTTCGATCCGGTCATCGAGATACCCGGAGACGCTTGCGGCGTCGATGCGCCACGCCCCCGCTGTCCCGACCCGCATACCCCGCAGGCGCGCGCTGTGCACGAGCGCCATGATGTCGTCGATCGAGACTCCGAGCACCTCGGCGGCCTGAGACGGAGTCAGGAGACGCACGTCGGACGGGGGGCTGTCGGGCATGTCCCCATTATCCCGGCCACGGAGGGGTGCGACGGGCCGCTGGAGGCACTGTGGATAACCGAGAGGTCTCATCCGGACCGTGAGCGACCATGGGTGGCATGACCGCACTCGAGTCCCCCCGGCCGCGCCGGCGTGCCTTCTGGGTCGATGCCCGCTTCGCCCTCGGCCTCCTCCTCGTCGTCGCCTCCGTGGTCGGCGTCTGGTTCGTCATCTCGGCCGCACGCCAGACCGTCCCGGTCTTCGCCGCCGCCCACACGATCGTGCCAGGCCAGGTGCTCTCGGGCGACGACCTCCGACCGGTCGATGTGGCCCTGGGTCAGGTCGGCGACGCGTATCTCGCCGGCGGGGCGCTCGCAGAGGGTCTCGTCGCCACCCGCACCGTGCCGGCCGGGGAGCTCGTGCCGCAGAGCGCGGTCGGCCCGGCCGCGGCGTCGCGCACCACGAGCGTCGTGGTGCACAGCGCGATCGACGTGCCGGCGGTCATCGGTGAGGGCTCGGTGGTCGAGGTGTGGGCCGCACCGATCCAGGAGCGCGGCTACGACACGCCGCGCATCCTCATTCCGGACGCGACAGTCGTCTCGGTGACGCGCGACGAGTCGATGATCGGGGGCKGCTCGGCCGCGCTCGAACTCGTGATCCCGAGGTCGGAGGTCGCCGCGGTCCTCGCCGCGGTGGCCGCAGAATCCGCCCTCTCCGTCGTCCCGACGACAGGCGCGGGCCGGTGAAGGTCCTCATCGCGGCGGACGAGCCCGATGGCACCCGGCTCGCCGAGGGGTTCGAGCGCGAAGGGATCGAGGTGGTCGCGGTCGTGCCGGCGGACGCCCTCGCGATCGCCGCCGACGACGGCTGGGCGGGGCTGGAGGCCGAGCGCATCGCGCACGCCGTCGCGGGGGCCGACACGGTCGTGCTGCACGCCCACCGCAGGTCGCTCACCGGTGCGGCCGTGGCGCTCTGCGACCGGCACGGCGTGCGCATCCTCCCGCTCATCGCGGACACCGCCGATGAGCGGCTCGTCGCCGCGTTCGGGCTGATCGGGCCGTGGCCGCTCGCCGCCGAGCCGTGGCGCCTCCTCGACGCCCTCGCCGTCGAC
>NZ_JBFUFC010000251.1:0-4576 GCF_056403635.1 Microbacterium sp. P2_F9
GTGTGTTCATCACCGGCGTCGAGGAGGACCTCATCCCGCACCGCATCTCGGCGGGGGAGCCCGGTGGCCCGCAGGAGGAGCGCCGGCTGTTCTACGTCGGTGTGACCCGCGCGCGGAAGCGGCTGTACCTCACACTCGCGATGACCAGGGCGCAGTTCGGCGAGGTGTCGGTCGCGATGCCCAGCCGGTTCCTACAGGAGATCCCCGCCGAGCTCGTCGACTGGCGGCAGTCGCCCGGCGACGTCAACTCCCGCGGCGGCACGCAGTCGCGGGCGCTCAACGCGCGCCGGCCAGGCGGCGGCTGGGGCGGTGGGTCGGGCAGCGGACGCTACGGCGAGGACCTCCTGCCCAAGTCCACGTCGATCGAGCGGTTCGCGAACCGCGTTCCCGCCAAGGTGCGCGACAACGGCGACATGGTGCTCGCGCCGGGTGACCGCATCCGTCACGACGACTTCGGCGAGGGACGAGTGGATGCCGTGACCGGCGAAGGCGCGAAGCGYGTCGCCCACGTGCGCTTCGAGAAGGCCGGCGCCAAGAAGCTCCTCATCAAGATCGCACCCATCGAGAAATTGAGTTGAGACGGGTCAATGCGAGCGAAGCCCGCGTTGACGCGTCTCAACTCAAGGTTGAGTAGGCCGCCGCAGGCGCCCGTATCGAAACCCGGGAGCCGGATCTCTCAGGTGCCTCGCCTGCACCGCGATTAGGCTCGGATGATGGCCTTCTTCTCGCGCGGCAAGCGCACGCCCCAGCCCGCCGACCCGAGCGCGGCAGCGACGCCGGCCGAGCCCGACGAGAGTGCCGAGTCGGCTCAGGCCGGGGCCGAGCAGGCCGAAACGCCGACGGCCGAAGCCACTGAGGCGGCATCCACCCCGCCGGTTCCGGATGCCGCGGCCGAGGCATCCGTCCCCATCTCGGTTTCGTCGTTCCGTGGACTGAATGCCACCCCGCCGCCCCGTCGCCCCGCGCCGGAGCTGGCGCCGGTGCCGAAGCAGTCGGTCTCGGGCCTGCGCGACAACGTCGTGGTCGTCGCCGCGCTGGCGCGGATCACGGGTGCGCCCACGACTGCCGATCTCGTCGATGTCGGGCGACAGCTGATGCAGGGGCACCTCTTCCTGCGAGTCAAGGGCGACGCGCGGTCGCTCCTGTCGCAGGGGCGTCCCGTGCCGTTCGCGCTCGCCACGGTGGGGGAGAAGCGCTACGTCATCGCCTACTCGAGCGGCGGCGCCATGCAGGCGAGCGTGCGCGAAGACGGCGACGCCGACACCTCGGCGATGGGCCAGCCCGTGCTCTCGGTGCTGCGGGCCGTGCTCGCGGGACCGCACGACGGCCTGCTGCTCGACCCGTCGTCGGCGCCGGCTCGCGCGATCCTCTCCCGGGACCTCATCGAGAAGATGGTCGAGGGCGCCGATCCCGAGCTCACCATCAAGAGCCTGCTCGTCGCGGAGCGCACCGCCGCCACCGCGTCGTCCGTTGCGTTCGCCTTGGCGAACACCAGGTTCTGGATCGCGGTCAACCGCGTCGGCGACACCGGTAAGCTCGGGATCGCCGAGGCCCGCAACCCGGAGGGGGAGCGCTTCATCGAGCTGTATTCGCACCCGCTCGAGGTGATCGCGCTCGGCCGCGGCGACCAGCCGGCGCCGATGACCGGCGAGCAGCTCGGCAAGGCGCTCGCCGTGGACGACCAGCTGGCCGGCGCGATCGTCGACCCGGGCGGGCCGTGGATCCGCCTCTCCCGCGAGGACCTCCTCAGCGCCCTGCCTGGCTGATATCCCCTCGAGGGTTGCGCGGTTCGGTCAGTCGGCGTACCTTGGTAATCAACACAGAGGTTGATAAAGGAATGAGTTGACCATGAATCACGGGCCCGCGGCATCCGTCCTCGAAGACGGGCGTCTCGACCGTGCGTTCCTGGCTCTCGCCGACCCCGTCCGCCGGGCGATCGTCGCCCGGCTCAGCCGGGGGCCGGCGACCGTGAACGAGCTCGCAGAGCCGTTCGCGATCACGAAGCAGGCGGTGTCGCGGCACATCCAAGTGCTGGAGCTGGCGGGGCTCGTCACCCGCAGCCGCGACGCGCAGCGGCGGCCCGTCCACCTGGACGCCGCGGCGCTCGAGCATCTCACCGCCTGGATCGACCGCTATCGGCTCGAAGCCGAAGGGCAGTACCGCCGGTTGGACGCGCTGCTTGCCGCTTCCACCCGGGCATCCGCCGGCAGTCCGCCGGCATCCACCCCTCGCGTCGGCGGAGCCGGCGCTCATCCATCGAAGGAGAAGGAATCATGAGCAATCCCGTCGTCATCGACGCCACCCCCGGACAGTCCTACGCCGACATCTCGCGCGAGTTCGACGCTCCCGTAGAGGCGGTGTTCCGCGCGCATGCCGACCGCGACCAGTTCCGCGAGTGGATCGGACCCCGCGCCCTCCAGACGAACATCACCGAGTGGGACTTCCGCACCGGCGGCCGTTACCGCTACGAGCAGACGGATCCGCAGGGCAACGTCTACGCCTTCAACGGCGTCTTCCACACCGTGCGCGAGAACGAGCTGATCATCCAGACGTTCGAATACGAGGGCGCCCCCGACGAGGTGGCCGTCGACACGATGCGCTTCGAGGAGCTGCCAGGCGGCCGCTCGCGGCTCGTCGACCACAGCGTGTTCCCCACCGTCGAGGTGCTCGAGGGCATGATGTCCCAAGGCATGGAGTACGGCATGAACGAGGGCTACGAGAAGCTCGACGAACTCCTCGCCCGGGGCTGACATGGGCAAGGTCATCTGCTCTGCATCGACGTCGCTCGACGGCTTCGTCGCCTATCCGAACAACGACCCGGGGCCGCTGTTCGATTGGTACGAGGCCGGCGACGTCGAGATCGTCAACGCCGGCGATCTCCCGCCGTTCCACCTCACCCGCGAGAGCGCCGACTACTGGACCGCGTGGACTCAGGAGCTCGGCTGCCTCGTCGTCGGACGCCTGCTCTTCGACATCACCGATGGGTGGAAGGGCGAGCATCCGCTGGGGGTCCCGTTCGTGGTGCTCACCCACGAGGCCCCGAAGGACTGGGCGCACGGCGCGAAGGGCAATGCGCACTTCGTCACCGACGGCATCGAGGCCGCGATCGCGCGCGCCAAGGAGATCGCCGGCGAGAAGTCCGTGGGCGTCGCCGCCGGCACGGTCGCCGGGCAGGCGATCGCCGCCGGACTCATCGACGAGGTAGCCATCGACCTCGTGCCGGTCGTGCTCGGCGAGGGTCATCCGTATTTCGGGGATGTCGCGCCGGATGCTGTCCGGCTCGGCGATCCGACGGTGATCATCCCGTCCACACGCGTGACCCATTTGCGATTCCCGGTTCGGCGGTGACGGATGCCGTGCCTCGGCCGTAGTGGCGTGCGCCCGCAGGGCGGGGTGACGGATGCCTCGACCCGCCAATAGGGTCGAGGCATGGCGTCCGACCGCATCACGCTGACCGTCCCAGGGCCGCACGGCGACCGCGAGGTCGGGCTCTCCAGCCCGAACCGCGTGCTCTGGCCGGAGCTCGGCATCACCAAGCACGAACTCGCGGAGTACCTCATCACCGTCGCCGAGCCGTTCATCGCGGCCAACGGCGACCGGCCGGTCTCGCTGGAGCGCTTCCCGGAGGGCGTCGACGGCGAGCGCTTCTACTCCAAGAACCCGCCCAAGGGTGCGCCACCGTTCGTCGAGGCGCAGACGGTCACCTACAACAGCGGGCGGCGGCATCCGCAGCTCATCCTCACTGAGATCGCCACGGCGGTGTGGGCGGCGCAGATGAACACGATCGTGTTCCACCCGTGGGCCTCGCTCGCAGCCGACACCGACAACCCCGTCGAGCTGCGCATCGACCTCGACCCGCAGCCGGGGACGGATTTCGCGGATGCCGCGGCCGTTGCCCCTGCGCTGCGCGAAGTGCTCACCGAGGCCGGACTGACCGCGTTCGTGAAGACGAGCGGGAACCGCGGCATCCATGTCTTCTGCCCCATCGAACCGACCCACGAGTTCCTCGATGTGCGCCATGCCGTGATCGCCGCCGGGCGGGAGCTCGAGCGGCGGATGCCCGACAAGGTGACGACGAACTGGTGGAAGGAGGAGCGCGGTGAGCGCATCTTCATCGACTTCAACCAGGCCAACCGCGACCGCACGATGGCAGGCGCCTACAGCCCGCGGGCGCTGGCGGGCGCGACCGTGTCGACGCCGGTTACGTGGGACGAACTCGAGGCCGGGGTAGATCCGGGTACCTTCACGGTGCGCTCCGTGCCGGAACGGCTCGCCGAGGTCGGCGACCCGTGGGCGGCGCTGCTCGATGCGCCAGGCCGCATCGACACGCTGCTGGAGTGGTGGGAGCGCGACCTTTCGAACGGACTCGGCGAGCTGAACTTCCCGCCGGACTTCCCGAAGATGCCGGGGGAGCCCCCGCGGGTGCAGCCGAGCCGGAAGAACGAGGCGAACTGGGAGTGAGACTGCCCGGCGTCGGTCGCTGAGCTTGTCGAAGCGTCCAGCGTCGCCCGGACCCTTCGACAAGCTCAGGGACCGGTCGGCGGCACATATCGATGGCGAGACACCAGATCCCGGC
>NZ_JBFUFC010000252.1:0-4568 GCF_056403635.1 Microbacterium sp. P2_F9
GGGCTGGACAGGTACTCCTGCACCTTCTGCGTGGACTCGGCGTCGTCGAACGCGGCGACGATCTCGCCGCCACCGGTCACGACGTCTCCGCCGGACTCGCCACCGAATGCCGGCGTCAGGAACGCCCAGATGTCGCCGTCCTCAGCCACGGTTCCGTCTGCGGCGGTGATGAAGCCGTCGTAGAAGGATGCCTGGTGGTGCAGCACGCAGTCACCGGCCACGAGCGCCGTTGCCGGGTCGCCGAACGGCGTCGTCACGATCGACTTGACGTCGCCGTATCCGGCGTTGACGTACGTCGGGTCGAGGGCGATCTTCGCGAATTCGTCGAACGCAGACTTGATGGCGGGGTCGGTGAAGGGAACCTCGTTCTTCACCCACTGGTCGTAGACCTCGGTGCCCGACTGACGCAGCACGATGTCTTCGATCCAGTCCGTGCCCGGCCAGCCGGTCGCGGCATCCGAGCCGAAGCCGATGCACCACGGCGGCTTGCCCGTGTCGGCCTGGATCGTCTTGGTGAGGTCGATGAGACCGTCCCACGTGGTCGGGATCTCCCAGCCCTTCTCCGCGAAGAGCGCCGGCGAGTACCAGATCCAGCCCTTGACGCTCGCCATCAGGGGCGCTCCGTACAGAGTGTCGTCGGCGGTGGCATAGCCGGCCCAGTCCTTGGTCCAGTACTCGGCGACGTTGTCGGCGACGGCCTTCGGTGCGGGCTTCAGATATCCGCGCGTAGCCATGTCGGCCATCAGGCCGGGCTGCGGGAAGATCGCGATGTCGGGCGGCGTGCCACCCTGAGCGCGCACGGCGATCTGCGCCTCGAACTCCTTGGTCCCCTCGTACTTGATGTCGATGTCGTTCTCTTTTTCCCAGTCCGCCCAGGACTGCTCGAGCAGTTCCTGTTCGGTGTCCACGATGGTGCCGTAGACGGTGACGACGTTGTCGTCCTCGCCTCCACCGGTGTTGGTCGCGCCAGGACCGCCGGAGCATGCTGCGAGCGCGAACCCGGCGATGCTGAGAGTCGCGACCGAGATGAGGATTCTTCCTCGCCTCTGTGTCTTCATGTGTCCTCCTCGTTGAGTGGTGCAGGGACGTTCATCCCACAAAGCGCCCACGGTGGATTGCGGAACCGCTTCCACACCCACGCTAGGCGATGCCGGCGGCACGGCACAATCATTGGATAATCACAAATGTGTAACCGCTCCCACGCTGCTATTGCCCCGAGTCGGGCAGCACGTACACTCTGGAAGCGGTTCCAGAATTCGCCCCACAAGGGTGGAAGGCCCCGGGTTCGCTCAGAGAGGAGTGACGGTGGCAGGCATTGCCGAGGTAGCTCGTGCCGCCGGCGTCTCCAAGGCGACCGCGAGCCGGGCGATCACCGGGAGCGGCTATGTGTCGCACGAGACCCGAACGCGCGTGCTCGAGGCTGCATCAGCCCTCGGCTACGCACCTTCGACCAGTGCAGTCAGCCTCGCCACGGGCCGCACGCAGAACATCGGCGTCATCCTTCCGTACGTCGACCGCTGGTTCTTCGCCGAAGTCCTCGAGGGGATCCAGGACTCGCTGCTGCGCGAAGGGTACGACCTCACGCTCTACGAGGCCCGACCGGGGACGCCGGGGCGCAAGCGCGTCTTCGAGGACTTCCTCGCACGCAAGACGTTCGACGGTCTGATCGCCATCGGCCTCGAGCCGGACGACCACGAACTCGATCGCCTGGTCGCGATCGGCCGCCCGGTGGTGAGCGTCGTCGGAGACGCGGGGCCGACGACCAGCCTCGTCACGCTCGATGATCAGCATGCAGCGCGTCGGGCGACCGAGCATCTGCTCGAACTCGGGCACACCCGCGTCGCCTTTCTGGGCGGAGGCGGCACGCACTGGGCCCACGTTGATCACGACCGGCTGCTCGGCTATCACGCGACCATGCTCGAGGTGGGGCTCGCCCCCTGGCACGTGCGGTCGCCGGTGACGCTGCCCGGCGGCTACGCGGCTGCCGCGGATCTGCTCGGCGACGTCCGCGCGCGCCCGACCGGAATCGTCGGCACCTGCGACGAGGTCGCCATCGGCGCCGTCATCGCAGCGCGACGACTCGGCATCTCGGTGCCCAGTTCTCTCAGCGTCGTCGGCATCGACAATCACGAGTACGCCGAGATGTTCTCGCTGACCACACTCGAGCAGCGTCCGCAGGAGCAGGGGGCGAAGGCCGCCGAGCTCCTGCTCACGCAGCTTCGTTCGCCTGGGGCCGCGCCGGTCCAGCTGCACCTGCAGGCGACGCTCATCATGCGCAACTCCACCGCTCCCCCGCTCGGAGTGGCTTCGGCATCCGTGTCGTAGACGCACGAAAGCCCCGGGACGGGTCCCGGGGCTTTCGCGATGATCGCCAATGGCGATCGGTGACTACTTGAGGGTGACGGTCGCGCCGGCCTCTTCGAGAGCAGCCTTGCCCTTTTCGGCAGCCTCCTTGGAGACACCCTCCAGGACAGCCTTGGGGGCACCATCGACGACGGCCTTGGCCTCGCCCAGGCCGAGCGAGGTGAGCTCGCGGACGACCTTGATGACCTGGATCTTCTTCTCGCCAGCGGCCTCGAGCACGACGTCGAATGCCGTCTGCTCCTCGACCTCTTCGGCGGGGGCGGCACCGGCGGCAGCCGGGCCGGCAACGGCGACGGGCGCCGCGGCGGTGACCTCGAAGGTCTCCTCGAACTTCTTCACGAACTCCGACAGCTCGATGAGCGTGAGCTCCTTGAACGCGTCGAGCAGCTCGTCAGTGCTGAGCTTTGCCATGATGATTCTCCTTGATTCGGTTGGTTGTCAGCCGGGCCTTGTCAGGCCGCGGACTCCTGCTTCTCACGCAGCGCGTCGACCGTGCGAACGGCCTTCGACAGCGGAGCGTTGAACAGATAGGCGGCGCCGAACAGCGAGGCCTTCATCGCACCGGCGAGCTTCGCCAGCAGGACTTCACGGCTCTCAAGATCGGCGAGCTTGTTGACCTCTTCTGCGGTCAGGGGGGCGCCATCGAAGTAGCCGCCCTTGATCACCAGAAGAGGGTGTGCCTTGGCAAAGGCACGCAGTCCCTTCGCGACGGCGACCGGGTCACCGTGCACGAACGCGATGGCAGACGGACCCTTGAGTTCGTCGTCCAGCGTCGAGATCCCCGCGTTGTTCGCGGCGATCTTGGTCAGCGTGTTCTTCACCACGGCGTATTCCGCGTCCTGACGAATGCTGTTGCGCAGCTCCTTGAGCTGGGCAACCGTCAGACCGCGGTACTCGGTCAGCAGAACGGCGCTCGAGTCCTCGAAATTCTTCGTGAGCTCGGCGACCGATGCTTCCTTCTGCGCCATGGCCACTCCTTGTGTGAATGAGACGCCCGCGGTGGCGGAACGTCAGCCTCCGGCATCCGCTCACCCGATCTGGCGCCGCAAATGAAAAAGCTCCGGCGCAAGCGCACGGAGCTGAAATCCTGAATTCAGGGGAATCGTTCGTACACCTGCGCGGGTCCCTGCATCTGCAGTGCTTCGATCTCAATGCGCTTGCGCGCACCAGGATGACCGGCGGTCTTTGGCTTCGGACCACATTACCGGATGCCGGATCCCCGGCCAAATCGGCGCTGGTGTCACCACGGCGCGCCGAGCTCGCTGAACGTCCGCCCCTCCCACGCGACGCGCTCAGACCAGGCCTCGATCCCGTGCACAACCCGGAACTGCTCGTCGCCGCGCCGCTCGACGGTGATGTGTTCGGCGCCCACCGTCCGCGGGGGAGGCGATGCCACCACCTGTTCCAGAACACGCGTGAACGCTCCGGTGGCAGCCAGTGGGACGGCGAGCGCGGTCCCCGCGCGTACGTGCGAGACCAGGTCGGCGAGCRGGCCGGTTCGAGCGAACTGGTAGGTGCGGGGAAGGGTCGCGGCGGCGCGATGCACCTGCAGGAGATCGAGCGTGTAGAAGTACAGCGCGTGTCCCCGGCTCCCCCTGAGCAGAACAAATGGCTCATGCCGACACGGTGCCGTCACACTGAGCGCCGCGGCGAGCCGGAGTCCCGACGCGAGCTCGATGATGAGCGACGACGTGTCGTCGGTGTCGATCGCATTGGCGCGGCGAAGATCTGGTTGGATGCTGCGCACATCATGGGGCTCGCGCGCGCCGGCGATCGCGAGGGACGTGGCGAGGGCGTGGGCGAGCGGGTTCGTCACCGCGCCGTCCGCGACCACTCCCCCGTTCGAATCCCGGCGTTTTCCCGCCCAGGCGCTGCGGCGCCAGTACTGCTCGGACCGAGACCACAGGCCCACCGCACCGAGGTGCTCGATCTCACCGAGCTCGCCGGAAGCGACAAGGTCCTGCGCTGCGGCGATGCCGGCGCTCCCGAGCGATTGAAAGCCGACCTGCACCGCGCGTCCTGCCTCGCGGGCCGCGGCGAGCACCGCGTCGTGCTCGGCGACAGCGGTGACCGGCGGCTTCTCGAGCAGGACATGCGCCCCCGCCGCGAGTGCGCGCTCCGCGAGGTCGGCGTGGGTGGGGATGGGGGTGCAGAGGATCGCGACGTCGAGCCCCCCGGCGGCCAGCATCGCGGCGGCATCCGGG
>NZ_JBFUFC010000253.1:0-4515 GCF_056403635.1 Microbacterium sp. P2_F9
GGTGCAGGCCGTCACCCTGCTGATCCAGTCGGTCGGCTCCGTCGTCCAGTCCACCTCGACGGCGCTCATCTACCTCGACTGCCGCATGCGCCACGAAGGGCTCGACCTCGACATGCTCTCGTACGTGGAGCGACGGGATGCCGGGGTCACCGGCCTCCCGGATCCCTACCGCGAGCACATCGGCCGCGTACTGGTGCCCCGCCTCGCGCCCCCGCCGCCGATGGCGGGTTACGCCGCGTACCCGCCATACTCGCCCTACGCGCAGCCGCAGCCGTACTCGCAGTCGTACCCGCCCTACGCGCAGCCGCAGCAGTACCCGCAGTATCCGCAGCCGTACGCGGCCGCCCCGGCGGCGGCCGCCCCGACGCCGCCGGTTCCATCGGCCGAGGGCGATGTCGCGGCGCCGCCCGCAGGCGAATCCCCGCCCAGCGCGACCCGCTGGACAGCGCCCGATGCGGCCGCCGACCGTGGGTCGCCGTGGGCGTGAGCGTCGCATCGGCCTTCCGGCTCGCCGACGCGGTGCCTCCGCTGACGCCGGACGGCGAGGAGGCGCGTCGCTGGGCGCAGGAGGAGCTGGCCGACCCGGTCTACACGGCCGCCGAGCCCACCCCGCTCGATCGGGTCGCCCGCGCGATCGGAGGATTCTTCGACCAGCTGTTCTCCTCGGAGATCCCGAACGGCTGGGGGCCGACGCTCGCCGTCGTGGCCGCGCTCGTGGTCGTCGTCCTGATCGTCGCAGCATTCCTGATCTGGGGTCTCCCCCGCGCCACCCGCCGCACCAGGGCGACGGGCGCTGAGCTCTTCGGGGTCGCCGAGGAGCGCAGCGCGGCCCGCCTGCGGCGGGACGCGGCATCCCTCGCCGACCGCGGCGATTGGGACGGCGCCATCGTGCTCCGCTTCCGCGGGCTCGCGCGCGCCATCGTGGAGCGGGACCTCCTCGAGGTGCCGCCTGGCGCCACCGTCCACACATTCGCGCGCACCGCGGGGCGCGTGTTCCCCGGCTGCGCAGCCGCCCTCGAAGAGGCCGCGGCGGCGTTCGACGACGTGCGCTACCTGCGCAGACCGGGAACGCCGGACCTGTACGCCCGGGTCGTGGCGGTCGACGAGGCGATCATGCCCGCACGACCGCTGCTCGCGGAGTCGGGGGCTGTGCCTCGATGACCGCCGCCATCGACACCGCCGCCGATCCCGCCACCGCGCCGCGCACGCGCCGTCGCAGCATCGGCACCTGGATCGCGATCGGCGTGACGCTGCTGGTGATCGGGGCGATCGGTGCGGGCCTCAGCGGCCTCTCACGCTGGGCGGAGCGCGACGTGCTCGACCCGGATTCGGCGGGTCCGGATGGAACTCGGGCGCTCGTGCAGATCCTGCGCGACCAGGGCATCGACGTCGTGGTGGCGCGCGATCGCGCGGCCGCCACCGAGGCGCTGACCGGCGCCGCCGACACCCTCGTCCTCACCGACCCGCCTGCTCTCTCGGACGACGCCGTGTCGTCCATCGCCGATGCCGCGACCGACGTCATCCTCGTAGATCCCCGAGCCCGCACCCTGCGACTGCTGCTTCCCGGCGCCGCACCCGCGGGGGTCTCCGCCGGAGAGCTGGTCGATCCGCAGTGCGATCTGCCGGAGGCCGCGCGGTCCGGGCCGGTCGCTCCCGGATCGATCTTCGACCCAGGGGACTCCGAGCTGGTCTGCTATCCGACCGATGCCGGCGCGGGGGTCATCGGGCGTGACGACGGCCCACAGCGCGTCGTGGCCGTGGACGCGCGAGCGCTGTTCGTGAACGCCCACCTCGCCGAGAACGGCAACGCCGCCCTGGCGCTGAACCTCATGGGGCGGCATCCGCTCGTCGTCTGGTACTCCCCCGGCGTCGACGACACCGACCTCGAAGGCGGCGATCCGACCCTCGGTGAGCTCACTCCACCCTGGGTGAGCCCCGCCATCCTGCTCCTGCTGTGCGCGGCCGCGGCAGCCGGGGTGTGGCGTGGACGACGGTTCGGTCCGCTCGTGCCCGAGCGGCTGCCGGTCACGGTGCGCGCTGCCGAGACGACCGAAGGCCGCGCGCGCCTCTACGCACGCTCCCGCGACGCCGTCCACGCCGCCGATCAGCTCCGCATCGCCGCACTCACCCGCATCGGCCGCCTGCTCGCCCTCGGGCCCGGGGCGGCCGCGACGGAGATCTCCGATGCCGCCGCGGCGCGGCTCGGGTGGGATCCGCGCGTGGTGCGCGGCATCCTCCTCGACGAGATCCCCCGCGGCGACGCCGACCTCGTCGCGCTCTACGAACGCCTCCGCCACCTCGAGGACGCGGTGCGCACCGCCGTCCGCCCGGAAAGGAACCTGCCATGACCGACCCGACGCCGCACTCCGCCCCGCCGGCCGCGAGCCCGCCCCCTGTGCCGGGCGCGTCTTCGCCCGAGCAGCTGCGCGAGGCGATGAACCGCGTCCGCATCGAAGTGGGCAAGGCCGTCGTCGGCCAGGACGGGACCGTGACCGGCCTGCTGATCGCCCTGCTCTCGCGCGGGCATGTCCTGCTCGAGGGCGTCCCCGGCGTCGCGAAGACGCTGCTCGTCCGCGCCTTCAGCCGTGCGCTCGGGCTCGACACCAAGCGGATTCAGTTCACGCCCGACCTCATGCCCGGCGACGTGTCCGGCTCGCTCGTCTACGACGCACGCACCGGCGAATTCGAGTTCCGCGAAGGCCCCATCTTCACGCACGTGGTGCTGGCGGATGAGATCAACCGCACACCCCCGAAGACCCAGGCGGCGCTGCTGGAGGCCATGGAGGAGCGCCAGGTCTCGACCGACGGCGTGACCCGGCCGCTGCCCGACCCGTTCCTCGTGGCCGCCACGCAGAACCCCATCGAGCACGAGGGCACCTACTCGCTGCCCGAGGCGCAGCTCGACCGGTTCCTGCTGAAGGTGATCGTCGAGGTGCCCGCGCGCGACGCCGAGTTCGCCGTCCTCAGGCGGCACGCGAACGGATTCGATCCCCGCGACCTCGCGGCCGCCGGTCTCACCCAGGTCGTGACGGCGGAGGAGATCCGCGGCGCGCAGCGGGCCGCGGCATCCGTCACCGTCTCCGACGACGTGCTCGGCTACGTCGTCGATCTCGCCCAGGCCACCCGCCGCAGCCCCTCGGTGCAGCTCGGGGTCAGCCCGCGCGCCGCGACGGCGCTGCTGGCCGCGGCGAAGTCGTGGGCGTGGCTCGGCGGCTACCCGGCGATCACCCCCGACCACGTGCAGACCATGATGGTGCCGACCTGGCGCCACCGCATCCGGCTGCGGCCCGACGCCGAGCTCGAGGGCGTGTCGGTCGACGCCGTGCTGACGTCGGTCCTGCAGCAGACCCGCGTACCGATCTGATCCCCGTGTACGTCACCGGCCGGCTCCCCCTGCTCGTCGCCCTCGGCGTCGTTCCCCTCGTGCCGCTCACCGCGGMCGGGCTCAACGCGTGGGCCGTCGGGGCCGGCTGGGTGCTCCTGTGCACGGTGCTGGCGCTCCTTGATGCCCTGCTCGCTGCCCCGGCCACCGGCATCCGGATCGAACGACGGATGCCGCGCCGCTCTCTGCTCGGCCAGTCGGTGGAGACCGAGCTCGCTCTCGTCAACACGAGCGGGCGGCGGATCCGAGGGCGCCTGCGCGATGCCTGGCAGCCGACGGCCGGCGCGCCGGCAGAGCGGATCCCGCTCGACCTCCCGGCCGGAGAACGCCGCCGGATCCCTGTGCCGCTGCTCCCCCGCCGCCGAGGTGAGCTGCGCAGCGAGTTCGTCGTGATCCGCTCGGACGGTCGGCTTCGACTCGCGGGCCGCCAGGCGCGCATCGCAGCGCGCGGCGTCGTCCGCGTGCTCCCGCCCTTCACAGCGCGCCGGCACCTGCCGTCGCGCCTGGCGCGGCTTCGCGAGCTGGACGGCAACACCAGCGTGCAGGTGCGCGGGCAGGGCACCGAGTTCGACAGCCTGCGCGAGTATGTGCGCGGCGACGACGTGCGCTCGATCGACTGGCGTGCCACGGCGCGCGCCGGAAGCACGATGCTGCGCACCTGGCGGCCCGAGCGCGACMGGCACATCGTCATCGTCATCGACACCGGCCGCACCGCCGCGGCGCGGGTCGGCGACGGCGTGCGCCTGGACGCCGCGATGGAGGCCGCCCTGCTGCTCGCCGCGCTGAGCGCGCGGGCCGGCGATCACACCCACCTGCTGATGTTCGACCGCGTGGTCCGCGCCCGCGTGACGCGGGTCGAGGGTGCAGGTCTCCTCCCGGCACTCGTGGACGCGATGGCTCCGGTCGAGGCGCAGCTCATCGACACGGACTGGGACGCCGCCTTCGCCCAGGTGCGCGCGTTCACCTCGCGACCCTCGCTGGTCGTGCTGCTGACCGCCCAGGACGCCCCTGCGGCGGCACGGGGCTTCCTCGGCTCGCTGCCCGCGCTCAGCCGGCGCACGCGGGTGCTGGTGGGCACCGTGACGGACGATCCCAGCCCCGACGCCGAGCGGCCGGACGCCGCGGACGTGTAC
>NZ_JBFUFC010000254.1:0-4507 GCF_056403635.1 Microbacterium sp. P2_F9
CCCCCTGCCTCTTGAACTCCTTGAGCGTCGAGGTCAGGTTGGGGGCGATCGCGACCGGAATGCGGGCAGCTGCACCGGCGCTCGTCTTCCATGCGGCGCTGTTGACGCTCGCGGAACGGCGCTGCGGCAGGATCACACCGTGTCCGCCGAACGCACCAGTGGACCGGATGATCGCGCCGAGGTTGCGCGGGTCGGTGATGCCGTCGAGTGCGACGAAGAGCGGCGTCTGGCCGCGGTCGATGACCTTCTCGAGCAGGTCCTGCGGGTGCGCGTACTCGTACGGGGGCACCTTGAGCGCGACGCCCTGGTGCACGCCGTCGAAGCCCGCCATGCGGTCCAGCTCGGGCCGCGTGACCTCCATCACCGGGATCTCCCGGTGGGTCGCGATCGACAGCATCTCCTTGACCCGGTCGTCCATCTCGACGCGCTGCGCAATGTAGAAGGCGGTCGCGGGGATCTTGGCGCGCAGCGCCTCGATCACCGAGTTGCGGCCGGTCACCACTTCGGTGTCGTCGTCCTTCTTTGCAGCGCGCGGGCGCGACTGCGCCTGGCCCGCTGGCCTGCCCTTGCCGCCGGCGGCGGCGTAGCGCTCAGCGGCCGCCTTCCGCTTGCCGGCGGGGTGCCACGCGCGATCCTCGGCCTTGGGCGTCGGCCCACGACCTTCGAGGGATCGCTTGTTCTTGCCTCCGGTGCCCTTGAGGGGACCCTTCTTGCCCTTGCTGGCGCCGGGACGCCCAGGCTTGCTGCCGGCCATTAGTTCTCCTTCGTTGCCGACTGCGCACCGGAGAGAGTCCAGTGCGTGCCGTCGGCGGTGTCTTCGAGGGTGATGCCGGCCGCCGCGATCGCATCGCGGATACGGTCGGCCGTCGCCCAGTCCTTGGTCGCGCGCGCATCGGCGCGCTGGGTGATCATCGTCTGCACAAGATCGTCGAGAACGGATGCCTCGGCCGAGGCATCCGTCGACGTCCACTGCGGGTCGAGCGGATTGATGCCGAGCACGCCCGTCATCAGGAGCACCTCGCCGGCAATCATGCGAGCGGTCTCGAGGTCACCGTCATCCAGTGCCGTGTTGCCCTCGCGCACCCGCGCGTGAATGACGGCGAGCGCCTGCGGCACGCCGAGGTCGTCGTCCAGCGCCGCGGCGAAGTCGTCGTTGCCGTACGAGAACCAACCGAACTCGCCAGCACGGGTGACTCGCTCGAGGAAGGTGCGAATGCGGTCGAGGGCAGACTCCGCCTCGTCGAACGACGAGGGGGTGATGTCAAGGTTCGAGCGATAGTGCGCCGCGACCAGCGCGTAGCGCACGACCAGCGGATCGCGCTGGCCGAGCACGTCCTCGGCCAGCAGGAAGTTGCCGAGCGACTTCGACATCTTCTGGTCGCCGACCGTGACGAGTCCGTTGTGCACCCAGTACCGGGCGAACCCATCGCCGGCGGCCGCGGACTGCGCCAGTTCGTTCTCGTGATGCGGGAACCGCAGGTCGAGTCCGCCGCCGTGGATGTCGAACTCGGCACCGAGATAGCGGCGCGACATGGCCGAGCACTCGATGTGCCAGCCCGGACGCCCTGCGCCCCAGGGCGAGTCCCAGACTGCGGATTCGGGCTCATCCGCCTTCGCGCCCTTCCACAGCGCGAAGTCGCGAGGGTCGCGCTTGCCACGCGGGTCGGCATCCGCGGCGGGCTCCATCGCGTCGAGCGACTGGCGCGTCAATTCGCCGTACGACGCCCACGAGCGGACGTCGAAGTACACGTCGCCGCTGCCGGTCCCTGAGCCATCGCCGGTCCCTGAGCCTGTCGAAGGGTAGGCATGCCCGGCCTCGACGAGGCGCGCGATGAGCTCCTGCATCTGCGGGATCGACGCGGTCGCGCGCGGCTCGTAGGTGGGCGGCAGGATGCCGATCGCGGAATACGCGCGGGAGAACTCGAGCTCCATCCGATACGCGAGCGCCCACCACGGCTCCTGCGGCGT
This sequence comes from Microbacterium sp. P2_F9, assembly GCF_056403635.1. Lineage (NCBI taxonomy): Bacteria > Bacillati > Actinomycetota > Actinomycetes > Micrococcales > Microbacteriaceae > Microbacterium > Microbacterium sp. P2_F9. Next base: position 1,969 of record NZ_JBFUFC010000254.1, read on the forward strand.
CGCGTTGGCGAGCACCTTGTCGTCGATGTCCGTGACATTGCGCACGAAGGTGACGCGGTCGAAGCGATGTCCCAGCCAGCGGCGCAGGATGTCGAAGCTCAGCGCGCCGCGCAGGTGCCCGATGTGCGGACCGGACTGCACGGTCGGACCGCACACGTAGATCGTGACGTTCTCGGGGTCGAGGGGCACGAAGTCGCGCAGCGCCTGCGCCTTGGTGTCATAGAGCCGAACCGTCACCGCACCAGCCTACCGGCGGGGTCATGCGTGGCCCCTGTGCGTCGGTCCGTGAGCCTGTCGAAGGGTAGAACTGAGGGATGCATGTGATCGCCGTCCTCGTCGCCGCGCTGCTGTTCGGCACCACCGGCACGGCGCAGGCTCTCGGACCCGAAGGCACCACCCCGCTGTCGGTCGGCGCGGTGCGGCTCGTGATCGGCGGCACTGGTCTCGCCGCCATCGCCTTCGTGCTGGCGCGCCGCCACCACGCGAAGACCGACGCCCATCCGGATGCCGCTGCCCGGCCCCGATTCGGCGCTCGACCGCTCTTGCTCATGGTGCTCACCGGCGCCTGCCTCGCGCTGTATCAGCCGCTCTTCTTTCTCGGCACCGCGCGCAACGGCGTCGCGGTCGGCACGGTGGTCGCACTCGGCGCGGCCCCCATCATGGCCGGGGTGCTGGAGTGGGGGCTGACGCGCCGGCGGCCGAGCGCGGCATGGATGGCCGCAACCGCGGTGGCGACGGTCGGAGTGGTCATGCTCGGCATGGGCGGCCAGGCCGATGCCCCCGCCGGCACCGATCCGCTGGGCCTGCTCGGCTCCCTCGGTGCGGCGGCGAGCTTCGCGGTCATCGCGAACACGCAGCGCCGGCTGCTCGACGACGGCTGGGACCCGTTCACCGTCGTCGGGGCGATGGGGGCGTCCTCCGCCGTGATCATGGCCTGCGTCCTGCCCTTCGTCGACCTGTCCTGGCTGGCCACGCCTGCCGGGCTCGCGATGGCGCTCTGGCTCGGGCTGGCGACGATCTCGATCGCGTACGTGCTCTTCACGTGGGGCCTGAGCGGCCTCACCGCGGCGACAGCGGCGACCCTGACGCTCGGCGAGCCGCTGACCGCCAGCATCCTGGGCATCGTGGTGCTCGACGAGCGGCYGAGCGCCCTGGCGATCGCCGGCCTGGTCGTGCTCGGCCTCGGCCTCGCCCTGCTCGCCTGGGGTTCGCGGTCGCCGCGCGATCCCAGCCCGTTCGCCGTGGAGGGGTGACCGTGGTGATCGACATCCGCATCGACGACCTCGCCGGGGAGGCGACCCGCGCGCTCATCGCCCGTCATCTCGACGGCATGCGCGATTCGTCACCGCCGGAGAGCGTCCACGCCCTCGACGCGGACGGCCTGCGGCATCCGGCGATCACGTTCTGGTCGGCCTGGATCGACGGCGAGCTCGCCGGGATCGGCGCGCTCAAGGAGATCGACGCCGAGCGGGGCGAGCTCAAGTCGATGCGCGTCGACGATCGCTTCCTCGGGCTGGGCGTCGGACGCGCGATCCTCCGGCGCATCGTTGCGGAGGCCCGCGCTCGGGGCATGACGAGCCTGTGGCTCGAGACCGGGGCGACGGAGGACTTCGTGCCGGCGCAGCGGCTCTATGTGAGCGAGGGCTTCGTGCCGTGCGGCCCGTTCGAGGGGTATGCGGAAGACCCGTTCTCGGTCTTCATGACGCGAACGCTCTGACCGCTCTCAGGCCGGTTCGACGAGCGCCACCGCGAAGGCTGCGACGCCCTCCCCGCGGCCCGTGAAGCCGAGTCCGTCGGTCGTGGTGGCGGCGATCGAGACGGATGCTCCGCCCAGGGCCGCCGAGAGCGCCGCCTCCGCCTCGGCACGGCGGGCCGCGAACCGCGGCCGGTTCGCCTGGATCTGCACTGACACGTTGCCCACCCGCCACCCGGCCTCGCCGAGGATCCCGAGCGTGCGCGCGAGGAACACGTCGGCGTGCGCTCCGGCGTACTCGGGGTGATCGGTGCCGAAGTGGGTGCCGATGTCGCCGAGACCGCTGGCGGACAGCAGCGCGTCCACGATCGCGTGCGCGACGGCATCGCCATCCGAGTGCCCCGACAGCGCGGTTTCGCCCGGCCATTCCAGGCCGGCGAGCCAGAGCGCGCCGTCACCGCCGAACGCGTGCACGTCGGTGCCGAGTCCCACCCGGGCGTGCGCGGGGCGGGCATCGAGTCCGACCGTCGCCCGCGCGATCGGTGCGGTCGCGACGAGCGAACGCGCCCGCTCGAGGTCGGCCGGGGTGGTGATCTTGAATCCCAGCGCATCGCCGTCGACCACCGCCACGGTGTGGCCGGCCGCGCCGACGAGGGCCGCGTCGTCGGTGTAGTCCCGATCCGCCGCGCGATACGACGAATCCAGGATGTCGCGGCGGAAGCCCTGCGGAGTCTGCGCGGCCGCGAGCTCGGCGCGGTCGACGGCCTCGACGACCACCGCGTCTGCGACGCGCTTGATCGTATCGATGACCGGCAGCACCGGCAGGGCTCCGACGCTGCCCGCATC
>NZ_JBFUFC010000255.1:0-4459 GCF_056403635.1 Microbacterium sp. P2_F9
GACGGGCCCCCTCTTGACCGAGACCATCGTCACGGGACGCCCTCGAATCGAGCGCCGGCGCAACCCGTTCCGCAGGCCGATGACGAGCATCGTGCGGCACGCGCTGCTGATCGCGCTGGCGCTCGGGATGCTGTACCCGGTGATCTGGATGGTCGTGAGCTCGCTGCGGCCCAATGACGAGATCTTCCGCGATCCGAGCATCATTCCCGACAGCTTCATGATCTCGAACTACGTCGACGGCTGGAACGCGCTGGCGTTCCCCTTCAACGTCTACATGTGGAACTCGGCACTGATCGTGATCGGGTGCATCATCGGCAACCTGGTGTCGTGCTCGATGGCGGCCTACGCGTTCGCGCGGCTGCAGTTCAACGGCAAGCGCTTCTGGTTCGCGGTGATGCTGCTGAGCATCATGCTCCCCATCCACGTGATCATCGTTCCGCAGTACGTGCTGTTCTCGCAGCTCGAATGGATCAACACCTTCCTGCCGCTGATCGTGCCGAAATTCCTCGCGACCGATGCGTTCTTCATCTTCCTGATGGTGCAGTTCATCCGCGGCATCCCGAAGGAGCTCGATGAGGCGGCTCGCATCGACGGGGCCGGCCACCCGCGCATCTTCCTGCAGATCATCCTGCCGCTGATGGTGCCGGCGCTCGCGACCTGCGCGATCTTCACCTTCATCTGGACGTGGAATGACTTCTTCTCTCAGCTGATCTTCCTGACCAAGCCCGAGCTGTACACGGTGCCGCTGGCGCTGCGCTCCTTCGAGGACGCGCAGAGCACGACCAACTACGCGCAGATGTTCGCGATGAGCGTCGTCTCGCTGATCCCGATCTTCCTGATCTTCCTGTTCGGCCAGAAGTTCCTCATCAAGGGAATCGCGACCACGGGAATCAAGTGACGAGTTCGTCACGCACCTCTTCGCGGGCCCGCCGGGCTCACCCTCATCACACGCACCACACAACAAACCCGACCTCGGTCGAAAGGATGCAAGACATGCGACGCACCAGAACCGCTAACCGCTGGTTGCTGTTCACCGCCGTCGGCGCAGCGACGGCGCTGGCACTGACGGCGTGCGCGGGAGGCGCCCCCGCGGAGGCCCCCGACACCGCGCCCACCCTGTCCGACGAGCCCGTCACGCTGAGCTTCACCTGGTGGGGCAACGACGTCCGCCACGAGATCACCGAGCAGCTCATCGTGGCCTTCGAGGCCGAGCACGAGAACATCACCATCGAGCCGCAGTACACCGACTGGGCCGGCTACTGGGACAAGCTGGCGACGACCGTGGCCGCCGGAGACGCCCCCGACATCATCCAGATGGACGAGAAGCAGCTGTCGACGTATGCCGCGAACGGCGTGCTGCTCGACCTCGGCACCCTCGGCTCGGCGCTGCCGACCGAGGACTTCCCCGCACCGGTGCTCGGCACGGGTGCCCTCGACGGCGTGCAGTACGGCGTGCCGGTGGGCATCAACTCCTACACCTACATGGCGAACCTCGACCTGCTCGAGAGCCTCGACATCGACGTCCCCGACGACGAGACCTGGTCGTGGGATGACTTCACGGCATTGGCAGAAGAGATCACCGCCGCGAGCGGCGGCGCGGTCATCGGCTCGCAGTCGTGGGGCTTCGAGGACGGCGGCTTGAACAACTGGCTCCGCCAGCACGGCGAGTCGCTCTACGCCGAGGACGGCTCGCCCGAGGTCACCGCCTCGGAGGAGACCCTCGCGGAGTGGTGGCAGCTGCTGCTCGACACCACAGCCGCAGGGGGCACGCCCGACCCGTCCGCGACGATCGAGCGCGAGTCCGCCGGTCTCGCCGAGTCCTTCACCGCGACGAACCAGTCAGCTTTCGGACCGTGGTGGTCGAACCAGGTCGCCGCGCTCCGCAGCGCCAGCGGTCAGAACCTCGAGCCGCTCATGGTGCCGACGCCCGATGAGGGCGAGAGCGCGGCGGCGTACTACAAGCCGTCGATGTTCTGGTCGGCCTCGGCCAAGACCGAGCACCCCGGCGAGGTCGCGCTGTTCCTCGACTGGCTCGCCAACAGCGAGGAAGCCGCCGACATCCTGCTCGCCGAGCGCGGTGTGCCCGCCAACGAGAAGATCCGTGAGTACATCACCCCGGAGCTCGACGAGGTCAACCAGGAGGTCGTCGACTTCCTCGAGAGGATCGCCCCCCGCGTGGGCGACGCCCCGCCGGCGACCCCGCCGGGCGGTGGCGCGATCGAGACGATCATCGACCAGCACACCCAGAAGGTGCTGTTCGGCGACATGACGCCTGAGGACGCAGCGGCGAGCTTCATCGCCGAGCTCCAGCAGGCGCTCGACGACGCCGCCATCTGAGCCGGCGGGCGAGCCGCGTCCGTCCGTACGCGGCTCGCCCGTCCATAGACTGCCCGGGGCCGGATCGAAGTGATGAGGGGTCCGGCCCCGGGCAGTACCGACCAGGAAGGCGCGAAAGCGCCCCTTCACGGTCAGACACGCCCATGATTGAGACAGGAAGCACCAGGAGGCACTGTTGACCGAGGTCACGTCGCGCCCCATCACGATGTCGCAGGTCGCGCAGTACGCCGGCGTGTCGCAGGCGTCGGTGTCGCGAGTGCTGAACGGCGTCGCCACCGTCGATCCCGCGATCGTCGCGAAGGTCAACCGCGCCGTCGCGGCATTGAACTACTCGCCCAGCGAGGCCGCGCGCAGCCTCGTGCGGGGGAACAGCCACACGATCGCCCTCCTCGTGCCCGACCTCGAGAACCCGATGTTCCAGGGTGTGCTCAAGGGCCTGACGGTGGCGGCGGCCCGCGATGGCTATCGGGTGCTCGTCGCCGACAGTGCCGAAGCGGTGGGAGTCGAAGCGGAGATCGCCGTGGAGGCGCGCAGCAAATGCGACGCTCTGGTGCTCGTGTCACCGCGAATGCCGGATCGAGAGCTCGAGGAGCTGATCCAGCGCACGTCACCGGTCGTGGTCGTGAATCGCCGCGTCGACGACACCGCCGCCGCGCAGCTCGCCGTGGACTACGGCACCGCCATCAAAGAGCTCGGCGTCCACCTGATGGGCTTCGGCCACCGTCGCATCGCGTATGTCGCGGGCCCGCCGCTCAGCTATGCGAACGAGCAGCGAGCCTTGGGTCTCGGCGAGCTCGCACGGGAGTTCCCAGAGCTGGAGTTCCTCACGATCAGCGCCGGCTCGAGCATGGAGGCGGGCTACGACGCCGCCGATGCGGTGCTCGAGACCGGGGCGACAGCCGCGATCGCGTTCAACGACCTCGTCGCGCTCGGCCTGCTCTCGCGTCTGGGAGAAATGGGCGTCGAGGTGCCCGAGCAGCTCTCGGTCGTCGGCATCGACGACATCCCGCAGTCCCGATTCGCCGCTCCACCGTTGACCACAATGTCGGTGCCGCGCATCGAGATCGGGCGGCAGGCATGGCAGCGGATGCGGCAGGCGCTGGAGGGCGAGAAGGCCGACCATCCCCTGTTCTACCGCCCGGTGCTGGTCGCCCGGCGGAGTTCCGGGCCCGCGTCGCACGCCAGTGGATGGGTCGGACCCGCGCGCCCCGTGCTTCGACTCGGATCGACCGTGGTGGCGCAGTACGAAGTCGGTGCGAGCGTCGACTCGGTGCTCTCGCCGCGGCCGTTCCTGGACAGCGTGGTCTCGAGGGCGGGCACGCCGCTGTCGGTGACTGAACCGACCGACCACCCGCATCACCTGGGCGTGAGCCTGGCGATCCCCGACGTCAACGGCACCTCCTATTGGGGCGGTCGCACGTACGTGCGCGGCGAGGGGTCGATCATGGTTCCGAACCATGGGCGTCAGCGCCGGGATCGCCTGCGCATCGACGGCCACTCTCTCGACGAGCGGCTCAGTTGGGTCGACCACACCGGGACGACCCAGCTCGTCGAGGTGCGCGAGCTGCGTTCGGCTGAGATCGAGAACGGGTGGGCGCTGCGGTGGCGCAGCCATCTCAAGGCGACGCTCGACGCGATCACCTTCGGCTCGCCGGCGACGAATGGGCGTGACGGCGCCGGGTACGGGGGCATCTTCTGGCGGTTCGCGCCGGAGATCGCCCGCGTCTTCAGCCCCGCGGGCGACACCGAGCGCGAGGTGCACGGGGCGGCCACACCCTGGCTCGCCTTCACCTTTCCCGAGCGCGGAACGACGGTCGTGCTCGTACAGGGCGACGAACTGCTGCCGTGGTTCGTGCGGTACGCCGAATACCTCGGCGCCGGCCCTTCGATCGCGTGGGATGAGCCGCGCTCGATCCCGGAGGGCGGCGAGCTGAACCTCGAACTCACCGCCTTCGTCCTGGACGAAGAGCTCGCGGACGCTGCCGCGGTGGAGCGGGCGCTTCCGGGCCTTCGTTCGCAGGCAGGGCTGTGACCGCACCGCTGCGCGTCGGCATCGCGGGCATCCACGGCCACGGGCGCTCGCACGTCGACGCGGTCCTCGCGCTCACCGCCGACGTGGAAC
>NZ_JBFUFC010000256.1:0-4409 GCF_056403635.1 Microbacterium sp. P2_F9
CCTCGACACTAGCGCCGGGAAACAGCCGGGAACGGCCCCGCGGGGCGGCGATCTCCCAGGGTGCTGAAATAGAGTCGCGGACGTGTTTCGCCTGCTGGGAGTCTTCACGACCGTGCTCTGCGCGATCGCTGCAGCCGTCCTGACGTGGCCCGCCTTCTTCCGCGTGGAACGCATATATCCGATCGCTCAGATCGTGTCGTTCCGCGGGCTCATGATGCTCGCGATGGCCGCCTTCGTCGTCGTCGCCCTGCTGGTGGCGATCATCCGGCCGTTGCGCGCGTTCGCGATGTCCATCGCCATGGTGATGCTCCTCGCGGCCGGCGCGAACGGCGTGATCCTGCTCACGCGCGGCATCGGCAGCGACAGCCTCCCAGCGAAGAGCGAGGACAGCATCCGCGTGATGACGTGGAACACGGCCGGGACGGCGACCTCGTCGCAGGAGGTGGCGCAGATCGCCGTGGCGATGGATGCCGACATCGTCACCCTCCCCGAGACCACGATCGAGACCGGCGAGCAGGTGGCGATCGCGATGCGCGACCTCGGGCACCCGATGTGGGCGTACCACACCGAGTACGGCGAAGACGGGTGGGACGCCAGTTCGACCACCCTGCTCATCTCCCCCGACCTGGGCGATTACAGCGTCATCGAGTCCTCGATCGATGGCTCCAGCAACACCAGCACGGTCCCCAGCGCCGTCGCGATGCCCACCGACGGCAGTGGGCCGATCGTGGTCGCCGCCCACGCGGTGGCGCCGCGGCAGAACTACATGGAACGCTGGCGCACCGACCTCCAGTGGCTGGCCGATCAGTGCGCCGACGCCGATGTGATCCTCTCCGGCGATTTCAATGCGACCGTCGACCACATGGCCCGCCTCGGCGTCGACGGCGGCACGCTCGGCCGCTGTCGCGACGCCGCCACGGAGACCGGCAACGGCTCGGTCGGCACTTGGACGACCGCCATCCCGGCCCTGCTCGGCGCACCCATCGACCACGTGATGACATCAGATTCCTGGAAGGCGACGGGATCCATCGTGCTGCACTCCCTCGACGGCTCCGGCAGCGACCACCGCCCGCTCATCGTGCAGCTGGAACCGGCGCACTGAGCGCTCGGAGTGCGAGACTGGAGCCATGAGCACGACAGGCGAAAACGACACGCTCGCAGCCGAGACCCCCGCCCGCCCTTCGACCTCGACCAACCGGCGCCAGCCGTACGGCAACGGCTTTCTCGAGACGATCTCCACCGGCTGGGCCGAGCGCCCCGATCCGGCACCGCCGGAGCGTGAGCAGGCGCCGTTCGCGGCGGCCCGCCGCGCGGCGCTGTCCGCCGCCTTCCCCGGACAGCGACTCGTGATTCCCGCCGGCGCACTGAAGCAGCGCAGCAACGACACCGACTACCACTTCCGCGCCCACTCGGCGTTCTCGCACCTGACCGGCTGGGCCTCCGACGCAGAACCCGGCTCGGTGCTCGTCTTCGAGCCGCGCCACGGCGGCGGACACGACGTGGCGCTCTACTTCCGCGAGCGCGCGGATCGCACCACGAGCGAGTTCTACGCGGATGCCTCGATCGGCGAGTTCTGGATCGGCCCGCGGCCGGCCCTTCCCGGCGTCGCCGGCGACCTCGGGCTCGCGACCAGGCACATCGACGACTTCGCCGCCGGTGACCACGATCTCGTTGTCGGTGACGATCCCGACCTGACCCGTGCCGTTTCCGAGCTGCGACTGGTGAAGGACGCCTACGAGATCGAGCAGATGCGGCTCGCCGTCGCGGTGACCGCGAATGGATTCGACGACATCATCCGCGAACTGCCCAGCGTGCTCGAGCACCCGCGCGGCGAACGCATCGTCGAAGGCGTCTTCCACCGCCGGGCGCGCAGCGACGGGAACACGGTCGGCTACGACACGATCGCGGCATCCGGACCGCACGCCTGCTTCCTGCACTGGACGCGCAACGACGGGGTCGTCACGCCCGGCGACCTCATCCTCATCGACGCGGGCGTRGAGGTCGACAGCCTGTACACGGCCGACATCACGCGCACGATCCCGGTGAACGGCCGTTTCAGCGACGTGCAGCGTCGGGTCTACGAGACGGTGCGCGAGGCCGCCGACGCGGGCTTCGCAGCGGCTCGCCCCGGTGTGACGTTCCGCTCGGTGCACGAGGCGGCGATGACCGTGATCGCGAGCCGGCTCGCGGAGTGGGGCATGCTGCCGGTGACCGCCGAGGAGGCGCTCGATGCCGAGCACGGTGGCCAGCATCGGCGCTACATGGTGCATGGCACCAGCCACCACCTGGGCATCGACGTGCACGACTGCGCGCAGGCCCGTCGCGAGATGTACTACGACGGGATCCTCCAGCCGGGAATGGTGTTCACGATCGAACCGGGCCTCTACTTCCAGGTCGATGATCTGACTGTTCCGGAAGAGCTCCGCGGCATCGGCGTGCGCATCGAGGACGACGTGCTCGTGACGGCCGACGGTGTCGAGAACCTGTCTGCGGCGATCCCGCGCACAGCCGACGAGGTGGAGCAGTGGATGCTTCGTCTCGGGGCGCAGTGACCTTCACGCCTCCCCCGGCTTTCACGACGCGCCCCACGTTGGAGGGCACGTTCGGCATGGCCGCGTCGACCCACTGGCTCGCCACGGCCGCGGCACAGGCCGTGCTCGAGCGCGGCGGCAATGCGTTCGACGCGGCCGTCGCCGGCGGGTTCGTGCTGCACGTGGTCGAGCCGCACCTGAACGGCCCCGGCGGCGATCTGGTCGGCATCTTCGCCACCGCCGAATCGGCCGGGGCGCCCGTCGTCCTCGTCGGTCAGGGTCCGGCACCGTCCGGGGCGTCCATCGAGCACTTCCGCGCCGAGGGGCTCGCCCTCGTGCCCGGGGCCGGCGGGCTCGCCGCGGCGATCCCCGGTGCCGTCGATGCGTGGCTGCTGCTCCTGCGCGATCACGGCACGATGGAGCTCGGCGAGGTCCTCTCCTATGCGATCGGCTACGCGCGCGATGGCGCTCCGCTTCTTGCGACGACCGCCGCCACGATCGCGAAGGTCGCGGAGCTGTTCCGAGGCCACTGGCCTACCTCGGCGGCGCTCTGGCTGCCGGGCGGCCGCGTGCCGGCAGCAGGCACGATGATGCGCAACACCGCCTACGCCGCCGTCCTGGAGGCCCTGGTCGATGCGGGTCGCCACGAGCGCGACGAAGGGCCGATCGGTCGTGCCGCGCGCATCGATGCGGCGCGGCACGAGTGGAAGACGGGGATCGTCGCGCACGCGGCATCCGACTTCCTCGCCCAGCCGCACCGGCACTCCACCGGCTCCGATCATGCCGGCGTCATCACCGCGGCCGACTTCGCGGGCTTCGATGCGGGATACGAGGATGCCGTGACCGCCCCTTTCCGCGGGCATGTCGTCGCGAAGGCCGGTGCATGGACTCAGGGGCCCGCACTGCTCGAAGCGCTGCGCATCCTGGAGCCGCTCGCCGACGAAGACCTCGACCCCGGTACGGAGGCGGGTGCCCACACGATCCTCGAGACCCTGAAGCTGGCCCTCGCCGATCGGGACGCCCATCTGGGCGATGGTGCGCCCGTGGCGGAGCTGCTCTCGGGGTCGTTCGCGGCACAGCGGCGCGAGCTCATCGGCGAGGAGGCCTCGCACGAGTGGCGGCCAGGGTCGCTCGCCGGTCGCGAGCCGTTCCGGCCGACGCTGCGCACCGACCCGGATGTCGTCTCGGGCGCCGGTGAGCCCACGGTGTCGGCCGGCGGAGTGACGAGGGGCGACACCTGCCACATCGACGTCGTCGACCGCTGGGGCAACATCATCGCCGTCACTCCCTCCGGTGGGTGGCTGCAGTCCTCGCCGACCGTGCCGGAACTCGGGTTCTGCCTCGGCACCCGGCTGCAGATGACGTGGCTCGACCCCGAGTCGCCGTCGGCGCTGCGGCCCGGCGCACGCCCGCGGACGACGCTCACGCCGACGCTCGTGCTGCGGGACGGGCGGGCCATGATGGCACTGGGCACTCCAGGCGGCGATCAGCAGGAGCAGTGGCAGCTCCCGGCGCTCCTGCGGATGCTCGTCGGCGGGTACACCGCCCAGCAGGCGATCGACGCGCCGACGCTGCACTCGATCGCGCTCGTCGACTCGTTCTGGCCGCGCACCTGGCATCCATCAGGGGCATACGTCGAGGACCGGCTCGGCGCCGACCTCATCGCCGGGCTGCAGCGCCGAGGCCACACCGTCACCCACGCGGGCGATTGGGCGCTCGGCCGGCTCAGTGCGGTCGGCATCGACCACGAGCGCGGCACGATCTGGGCTGCCGCGAACGCCCGCGGCATGCAGGGTTACGCGGCGGGGCGCTGACGCATCCAGCCCGCGACGAGGGGGGCGAGGTCGGCGCCGATCTCGTCGGCGGGGAGCTTGCGAC
>NZ_JBFUFC010000257.1:0-4309 GCF_056403635.1 Microbacterium sp. P2_F9
CCCTGCTCGCCACCGGTCCGCGCACCTCGGATCCGCGCCACCAGACTCTGCGCGCCCTCATCGACTGGAGCTGGGAGACGCTCGGCCAGGGCGAACGCGAGGCGCTGCTGGCAGCATCCGTCTTTCCGGACGGGATCGTCGCGGCGGACGCCGTCGTCGTCGCGCGCCGATTCGAGACGGATGCCGCGGCCTTCGAGTCGCTCGTCGACCGCTCGCTGCTGCGCCGCGACGACGGGGGCTACCGGATGCTCGAGACCGTCCGCGAGTACGGGCTCGACCGCCTGCGCGCGACGGGACGCGAAGGGCGGGCGCGGGCGCGCCACGCGCAGTCGATGGCCGAGCTCGCCCTCGCGCGCGACGCGCTGCTGCGAGGACCCCACGTGCGCGCCGGCCTCAAGTGGTTCGACGCCAACGAGGAGAACCTCACGGCGGCGCTGCGCACGTGCACCGAGCAGCCCCGGCTTCACCCGACGGGGGTCGAGCTCGTCCGCGCCACCCTCTGGGAGTCGATCATGCGCGAGCGCTTCGAACGGCTCGAAGCGGGGATCACGGCGTTCTCGTCCGAGGACGGCACCCTCGACTCGGAGGCGGCGGTGGTGGTCGACGGCGTTGCGACGATCTTCCGGACGGTGAGCGCCGCGATGCAGGCGTCCGCCGACGGCGCCGCCACCACCGAACTCTCCGCATCCTTCGACCGCACCGCCGACCGGATCGTGCAGGCGGCGGCCCAGCATCCGTCGGAGCTGACCGCGGTTCTCCCCCCGCTCTTCGCCGGTGCGAGCGAGGCGATCGCCCGAACGTCKGGGGAATCGCTGTGGTCGCGCAGCTTCCGCATCCCGGCTGTGCCGTCCGCCGCACCCGAGTGGACCCGGGCCTTCGTCAGCATGATGCGGTCCGCGCTCGCGCAGAACAGCGGCGACGTCGAGACCCTCGGGAGTGAAAGCGAACGCGCGGTGCACACGTTCCGCGCGCTGGGCGACGTGTGGGCAACGGCATTCTCGAGCCAGATGCGCTCGGAATGGCTCATGCTCGAGGGCCGGCTGGAGGAGGCGCTCGAGCTCGCCGACGCCGCGACAGCCGATCTCGTAGGGCTGACGTCGGTGACCGACGCTCTGCAGCAGCGTGCGCAGGGGGTCAACCTGCTCATCCGCCTCGGCCGGCTCGACGATGCCAGGGCGAGGGTCGCCGACGTCGACCGCCTGGCACGCGCTGATGGGTCGGACCGCGCCCTCGCGCAGTCGCGCATGAGCGCCGCAGTGATCGAGATCGCGGCCGGCGACGGCGAGGCCGCCCTCGCACACCTCGACGTGGTTTCCACGCTCCTCGCCCCCGACTTTCCCGGACAGGTGACGGCGTGGGCGCTGTCCAAGCGCGCGCAGGCGCTGCTGCTCTGCGGACGTGCCGACGAGGCCGCCGAAGCGATCACGCAGGGCCTTCCCCTCGCACAGCGCAGCGGCGATCAGCCGATCATCGCGGATGTCGCGCTGAGTCTCGCCGGCTGGCTCGCGTTGACGGGGCAGGATGCCGCAGCCCGGCGCGCACTCGACGTCTCGGCCGCGCGACGGGGCCGGGCTGACACAGCCGATCCGTTCCACCGGTTCGTCACCGAGCGGCTGGCCCCCGGTCACGACGATGCGGCGCCGGATCTCTCCGGCGCCGCATCGGACGAACTCGACACCTTGGCGGCCCTGCTGCCGCAGCCGTCCGCATAGGACAGCCGCTCGGCACTTGCACTGAGCGAGCGAAGCGAGTCGAAGTGTCCGCTTCTCCTAGGCGCGCCGCATGTAGGCCCGCAGCGTGAGCGGCGCGAACACCGCGACGACGACGGCGGCGCCGACGATCGTCGCGACGATGTCGCCACCAGCTGAGACGCCCATCGTGAGTGCGCGCGTGGCGGAGACCAGGTGCGTCACCGGGTTGATCTCGACGAACCACTGCAGTGCCGGCGGCAGGGTGTCCTTCTGCACGTACGCGTTCGAGAGGAACGTCAGCGGGAACAGGATGAGGAACGAGATCCCCTGCACCGACGCGGCCGAGCGGGCGATGACGCCGAAGAACGCGAAGATCCAGCTGAGCGCCCATGCCGACGCGATGACGAGCAGGCCCCCCAGCACGACGCCCGAGAATCCGCCGTCGGGGCGATAGCCCATCACGTAGCCGATCGCGAAGGTGATGGTCGTCGCGATCAGGTACCGCAGGGTGTCGGCCAGGAGGGCACCTGCGAGCGGCGCGACCCTGGCGATCGGAAGCGAGCGGAAGCGGTCGAACACGCCCTTCTCCATGTCTTCGCGCAGCTGCACGCCGGTCACCACCGAGGTCGTGATGACGGTCTGCACGAGGATGCCCGGCAGCAGGTAGGGCAGGTAGTCCTCGACGCTGCCGGCGATCGCGCCGCCGAAGATGTACGCGAACATGACGGTGAACACGATCGGCTGGATCGTGACGTCGAGGAACTGCTCGGGGGTGCGGCGCACCTTGAGCAGCCCGCGTCCGGCCATCGTGAACGTGTTGCTGACGGTCTGACGGAGGCTGACGTGGTTGCGCAGCGGCCGATCGGGGGAATACACGAGCGAGGTCATGCCAGGCTCCCTTCGAGCTCGGGCTGGGCTTCGGCGTCGGTGACGCCGTGACCGGTGAGGGTGAGGAAGACCTCGTCGAGGGTGGGCTTCTGCACGCTGAGCTCGGCGAGGCGGATGTCCGCTTCACGCAGCGTCAGGAGGAGCTCGGTGACGAGGTCGGGGTTCTGCATGGGGGCGGTGAGGCGTCCGCGCTCGGGGCTCACCGTCGCCGGGACGCCCAGCACGCGCTCGACCGCGCGGCCCACGGCCTCGAGGTCGGCGGGGTCCGCGGGGCGCAGCTGCAGGCTCGAGGTGCCGATCGACGACTTGAGCTCGTCGGACGTGCCCTCGGCGACGACCTTGCCGGTGTCGATGACCGCGATGCGGTCGGCGAGCTGGTCGGCCTCGTCGAGATACTGCGTGGTCAGCAGCACGGTCGAGCCATCGGAGACGAGCCGGCGGATGGTGTCCCACATCTGGGCGCGCGTGCGGGGGTCAAGGCCCGTGGTCGGCTCGTCCAGGAAGATGAGCGGCGGCCGCGCAATGAGGGATGCCGCGAGGTCGAGGCGGCGGCGCATGCCACCGGAGAACTGCTTGAGCGGTCGCTTGGCGGCTGCGGTCAGTCCGAACTCCTCGAGCAGCTCGACGGCCTTGCGCTTGGAGTCGGCGCGGGACAGCCCGAGGAGGCGGGAGAAGATCACCAGGTTCTCGGTGGCCGAGAGCGTCTCGTCCACCGACGCGTACTGTCCGGTGACGCCGACGAGCTGACGGATGATCTGCGGCTCGCGGACGACGTCGTGGCCGAAGATCTCGGCATGCCCGCCGTCGGGGCGCAGCAGCGTCGCGAGCATACGGATGGTGGTGGTCTTGCCCGCGCCGTTGGGCCCGAGCACGCCGTAGACGGTGCCGGCCTCGACCTGCAGGTCGACGCCGTCCACCGCGCGGTTGTCACCGAAGGTCTTGACGAGACCCTCGGCGCGCACCGCGAGCGTGCGCGATGCGGAGGGGAATGAAGTCATGGTGTCTGCCTTTCTGTGGCGTGATCTCATCGTGCGTCGCACGTGCTGTCATCCCGCGGTCATCGCGTCAGGGACGCTGTCACAGCGCTGTCATCCGCCGGTCAGCGCGCGCCATCGCGCGAGTCGGGCGGCGGGGGCGGATATGCGAGACTCGGACCGGCCGGACGAGGAGGTGACGTGGCGGGACAGCTGCTGGCGGTGGCCCGCGCTCGCGCCCAATCACGTCTGCTCTGGGCGATCGCCGGTACGGCTCTCATCGTCGTGATCGCGCTCGCCGCCGCACTGGGCTGGCTCACGGGTGCGATGCGATCGGCCGTGGTCGGCGCGGTCGAGCGCGGCGGAGCCTCCGCGCAGACCACGATCCTCGAGATCCCCGCGACGGCGCATCCCGCGGCACAGGCGGATCAGGTCGCACGACTGCTCAGCGGCCGGTTCGGCTCTTCGCTGCAGATCGAGATCCAGCCCGCCGGGCCCGGTGGCACTTCGCGGTGGACGCTCACGGTCGACCCGACGCGTTTCGACCCTTGGGCGACCGGGGCGATCGCCGTCGATCTGCACGACCTCGCCGTGCTCGCCCAGGCGGTGCCCGGCCTCGCGCCCGAAGGTGCATCGACAGAGGGCGGACTCTCTGCCACCCTCACGGAGGCTGCCGGGGTCGTGCGCGCCGCGCAGGCCGTCGTGCCGGTGCCGCTCGCCCTGGTGGCCGCGGCGGGGCTCGTGGCGAGCGTGCAG
>NZ_JBFUFC010000258.1:0-4285 GCF_056403635.1 Microbacterium sp. P2_F9
GGATGAGGTCGGCTTCGATGCCCAGGTCGGCGAGCTGGGTGATCCGCTCCTCGAGTCGGTGGAAATGCGTGACATCGAAGCGCTCGAGGTCGAACCCGTCTTCGAGCGACCCGGGGAAGACGAAGTCCTCGGGCTCGTTCGCGTTGTAGAGGTACGACTTCGGGAAGACGCACATCCGCAGCTTGGTGAACGGGGCGTCRGCCAAGGTGCGCAGCGTCTGCTCCTGCAGGGCTGCGGGCTGATGGGTCCAGGCATAGGCCGTAGTGCCGAGCGGGCGGTGGCGGGTGCCGTCGGCGTGCCGGAAGTGCAAGCCGTCCACGCGAACCGGGCCGTGGCTGCCCTTGCGGCCAGGTACAACCGTGACCGTCCCCACGATGCCGTCGAGCGATCGGGCGGTCGATCGCGTGAGGAAGGTCCACTCGCCCTCCACGTCGGCGAGCGCGCGGATGACGTATCGCCCACCGCCGTCATAGAACCCGCCGACCCGCAGCTCCTCGCCGCCACGCGTGAAGACGGCATCCAGCTCCACGTCGACGAAGGGGTTGCCGTGCGACGGGCCGTCGAGGCGCACCTCGAGCACATCCCACAGCGGCACGGGAGCGGGAAAGACGACGGATGCCGAGCCCCGCGCCACCGTCTCGTCCTCGTAAGCGGGGTCGGGCGCGATCGCCGGCGCGTACGGCGGGCGGCCGACGCCGTCGCCGACCCCGGAGAGCTCGTCCCACAGGCGCTCCCGCTCGGCTGGGTCTTCGAGGGCCGGAATGAAGGCGACGAGTGAACCCAGCCGGCCGTCGCGGTACTGCGCGACCATCGGCGACGCGGCGATGCCAGGCATGTACCGCTCCAGGATCGCCCGTGCGGCGGGGTTGTCGAGGGCTTCGCCGAAGGTGGACGCGCGGTCGAACATGATGTCTCCTAGTGGTGGTTACGCGGCGAGGCAGTCAGGAGGTCGCGGCGCGCACGGCCGCATCCACCTTCGCGAGCACGTCGGGCGGGGTGAACATGAGCGCGGTGGCGAGTGGCCGCCCCGCGCCCCAGGAGGTGCCCGAGCGTACGCCCTCGGCCATGCCTGGGTCGACGGCGGCGAGCGTGTCGAGCACGGCGCGGTAGGCGCGCGGGTCGTCGATGATCTCAGCGAGGGATGCTTCGAGCCCCGGCAGCGGCGCTCGCTCGACCGCGACCGGCGCGGGGACGCGCCACTCGTGCACGCCGGATACCACCTCGATGGCGACCGATGTTCCGGGCAACTCGACGACCGCGGTCGTGTTCGCCGGCACCACGGCGCGTACGACGATCTCGGCTCCGTCGCGGTGCCACGCGACGGAGGCCTCGCCGTAGGGCGTGAGGTGGCGTGCGGACGCGTGCTCGAGTCCGGCGAGCGGCTGCGGCGCGATGCGCAGCTGCGCGTAGCCCGGCGCGGCCGGGGCGAGCCCCGCCACCGTCCGGTGCAGCCAGTCCGCGACCGCTCCGAGGGCGTAGTGGTTGAACGACGTCATCTCGCCCGGGTTCACCGAGCCGTCCGGCAGCAGGCTGTCCCAGCGCTCCCAGACCGTCGTCGCGCCCATCGTCACGGGGTAGAGCCACGAGGGGCACTCCGTCTGGACGAGAAGGCGCTCGGCGGCGGCGAGATGTCCACCATCGGTGAGCGCATCGGTCACGAGCGGTGTGCCCACGAAGCCGGTGGCGATGCGGTACCCGCCTTCGCGGACGAGCACCGCGAGCCGGTCGGCGAGGGCCTGACGCAGCTCCGGATCGGTCACGAGATCGAACTCGAGGGCGAGCGCGTACGCCGTCGGGGCGTCGCTCATCATGCGGCCGGCCGGTGTCACGTAGTGCGCCACGAACGCTGCCCGGCTGCGCTCGGCGAGCGCGGCGTAGGTCTCGGCGTCGTCGTCGAGACCGAGCAGAGCGGCCGCATCCGCGACCTGACGGAGCGACTGGGCGAGGTAGGCGGTCGCCACGATGTCGCCGTCGACCTTCGCCTGGAAAGGCTTGTCCGGCGGAGCGGAGGGATCCAGCCAGTCGCCGAGCTGCATGCGGCCCGCCCAGGGACCCTGGTGTCCGGCATCCCGAAGCACCGCATCGGTCCACGCCTTCATGCTCGCGTACTGCGCCTCGATCACGCTGAGATCGCCGAACCGCTCGTACAGCACGGTCGGCACGGCGGTCGCGGCATCCCCCCACGCCGCGGTCGGTCCGCCGCCACCGAACGCGGGGAGCGCCGCGGGGATGACGAGCGGCACCTCGCCGTCGTTGCGCGCCTGCTCGTGGGCGAGGTCGCGCAGCCACGAGGTGAGGAAGCCGTCGCTGTCGTAGAGGAAGCTCGCGGTCGGCGAGAACACCTGGATGTCGCCCGTCCAGCCGAGGCGCTCGTCGCGCTGCGGGCAGTCGGTCGGGATCGAGAGGAAGTTGCCGCGCATGCCCCACACGACGTTCTCGTGCAGACGCTCGATGAGCGGGTCGGATGCCTCGAACCACCCCGTGCGGGTCATGTCCGTGTGCAGCACGACGGCTTCGACGTCGGCGGGGTCGATCTCGCCGCCAGTGATCTCGGCGTACCGGAACCCATAGAACGAGAACCGGCTCTCGAGGATCTCGACGCCGGCGCCGGCGAGGGTGAAGGCGGCGGTCGCCTTCGCGTTGCGCAGGGGACGGATGCCGAGCTCGCCGTCTTCGAGCACCTCGGCGTGCCGGATGGTCAGGGTCGTGCCGGCGGCGCCGGTGGCCCGGATCCGCACGCGCCCGACGAGGTTCTGCCCGAAGTCGAGGATGCGACCGCCGGAGGGGGTCGGGATCACCTCGGCGACCGGGAGGGTCTGGGTGCGGCGCACCGGCGGGGCGATCCGCGCCTCGGGGACGGGCACGTTCTCGTACTCGGGGAGCGCGGCGGCGCCGACGCGCACGGGCGTCCAGGCTGTGCCGGCCGCTGATGGGCCGGTCGCTGAGCCTGTCGAAGCGTCGTCGTCAGGCCCTTCGACAAGCTCAGGGACCGCCGGGTGGAGCTCAGGGACCGACGGGGCCGACGGGGTCGACCAGCCGGGCACGGCGCGACGGAGGTCCTGGGTCTCGCCCGGGTAGATGCCGCTGTCGACGATCGGGCCCTCGCCGGAGGCGGTCCAGCCGTCGCCGGTGGCCGCGATCGTCGCGGTGGTGCCGTCGGTGTAGGTGACGCGGAGCTGACCGAGGAACGACGGCTGGGTGCCGTAGAGGCGGGCCGCGAAGTTGAAGAACCCGTACTTCTCGGTGTACCAGCCGCCGGCCACCGAGGCGCCGAGCACGTTCTCGCCCTCGCGGACGAGTGCGGTGACGTCGACGGTCTCGTGCACGAGCCGGTCGCGATAGCTGGTCCAGCCGGGGGCGAGGACGTCGTCCGAGACCGGTGAGCCGTTGAGCTCGGGCTCGGCGACGCCGAGGGCGGTCCAGAAGAGCAGGGCGCGCTCCACTGGCTGGTCGAGCGTGAATGCGGTGCGCAGCAGCACCGGCTGCGCTTCGCGCGCCGGGTTCTGCAGCCCGATCGGCTGGGCGACCCATTCGCCCTCGGCGAGGAAGCCGGCCTCGACGCGCAGCGGCTCGCTCTGCGCGGTCTCCGCACCCGAGACGGCGCGCACCAGCACGGTGACATCGCGGCGCTCGCCGGGTGCGAGTGGGGGGAACGGCCAGGCGACGAGCACACTGCTTCGGCCCTCGATGGTCACGGTCTCGCGGCCGTCACTCAGCTCGGCGGAGGCCTGCAGCCAGCCGGCCTCGGACGATTCGACAGTCCAGCTCAGCCGCGGGGTCGGGGTGGCGACGAACGCGGTGTCGTCTCGGAGTTCTGCGCGCAGCGTTGCGACACGGGAGGGCTCGGTCACTCATCGTCTCCTTCGGCGATTTCGTTGAAACGATACAGCGACGAAGGCGACGCCGACGCGGATCTCCCGATCAATGGGACGCGATGCCTTCAGTGTCGGGAAGGATGATTGCCTTGGGAGCCGTGCCGATTCAGGCGCCCGGACTGGCGACGGCGGGGGTCGCCCTGCACTGCCGGGCCTGATATTTCCCCTCCGGTCGCCTCCGCCGAAACCACCGACTTCGCGCCAATCCACCGACCTCAGCGTGACGAGATGGGGCGGTTTCAATCTGTCAGTGCAACGTCTCGGATGTACGTGTCGAGTGTTTCGGCAGGTGTCGCGAAGAGCAAGGTCTTGCGGGGTCGGATGTTGAGCAGTCGTTGCGTGTCGGCGAGGTCGGCGTCGGTGATCGTGTTGAAGTTCGTGCCCTTGGGGTAGAAGTCGCGGATCAGCCC
>NZ_JBFUFC010000259.1:0-4186 GCF_056403635.1 Microbacterium sp. P2_F9
GGACATACTGGCCTTTTCGCTCGACGCTACGAGCGGGGCTCGCGTTCCAGCAGAMTCGAGAAGACCGCGGTGAGTGGTGGGGCACGTACATACTCCCGAACCAGCGACGTCTTGCGGCTCAATATCTGATCCCGTTTGCGTTTGTCGCGACGCATAACCACTTTGTGCTGGACCGGGGTGGGAAGGTGTTCAACAGGTCGGCGCCAGTGATCAAGYTGCCCGAAGGAGCGACCAATGACGACCACTACGACCTGCTCGGTGTTCTTAACTCCTCGGCGGCGCTCTTCTGGCTGAAGCAAGTTAGCCACGGAAAGGGGAACGGCGGCGTCAACGAAGGGTATCGCGGCGAGGATTGGGAGGAATTCTTCGAGTTCACCGGCACGAAGCTCCAGGAGTTCCCGCTCCCACGTGAACGCGCACGCGATCTCGCTCGCAGGATCGACGAGGCTGCTATCAATCGTGCAGCGATCGCCCCCGCGAAGGTCCTCGCCTCGGATGGCGCGTCGAACCTCAGCGTGAACGAACGAGAGTGGCTCCGCTTTGGTCGCGAGATGGTCGCGCTTCAGGAGGAGCTCGACTGGCGGATGTACGTCGCGTACGGGCTGGCCGAAGCGGATTTGGCTCCCGAGCTGATTGATCTCGAGCCGATCGAGCCGAACGAGCGAGCCGTGGACATTCGCCTCGCCCGCACAGTCGCGGCGGACGAAACCGAGACCGCCTGGTTCGAGCGGCATGGTCGCGCTCCGTTGACCACACTCCCGACACACTGGCCGGACTCGTATCGGAACCTGGTCGAACGACGACTTGATGCGATTGAGAACAACCCCTCGCTGCGGCTACTGGAGCAACCCGAGTACAAACGGCGTTGGGCTGGTGCGTCATGGGAACGGCTGGTCCGCGGGGCTGTGGAAACGGCTTTGCTGGATCGGTTGGAGGCTCCGGAGCTGTGGCACGACGCCTCCGGTCGTCCAATCATTCGCTCGGCGGCACAGGTGGGTGACGCGCTTCGGCGTGATGAGCGGTTCCGTGAGTTGCTGACGATCCACACGGGCTCCCAGGACTACGACCTGACGGCCGAGGCGGGCCGGCTGCTCGCCCCTGAGGCGGTACCGGCCCTCGCGGCGCTTCGGTACAAGCCGTCGGGGTTGGAGAAGTTTCGGGCGTGGGAGCACACGTGGGAGTTGCAGCGTTTGGAGGACCGTGGGGAGCGGGTCGATGTTCCAGTGCCGCCGAAGTACGGTCCGACCGATTTCGCGAAGACCTCGTATTGGTCGGCGCGCGGCAAGCTCGACGTGCCGAAAGAGCGGTTCATCTCTGTTCCGGGGTCGAAGCTGCCGGACGACACGACCGAGGTGTATGGCTGGGCCGGATGGGACCATGGCGAGAGGGGCCAGGCGTTCGCACGTCTCGCGAACGATCTGAGTCGTGCCGGGGCATCCGATGATCAGGTCATTCCGGTCGTGGGGGTGCTGATCGAACTCGAGCCGTGGCTCAAGCAGTGGCACGATGACATCGACGCGAGATCGGGCGTCAGCCCTGCGGCGGCGGTCGCCGGCGTGACGACGGCGTTGCTCGGCCGTCTGGGGCTCGGCCGGGATCAGATCATCGCGTGGCGCCCACCCGCACCCACGCGGGGCCGKAGGAGCGCATCATGACCACCACTTTGAACTCTCCGCTGCGAGACCTCATCGCGATCCCCGAGCGAGTCGAGGCTGCTGACTTCGTCATCAAACTCGACGAGGGCGTCGCGCGTCACGAGCAGACGATCAAGGACTACGTCGTCACCGACGCCATCGCCACAGCGATCGCCGAGGGACTCGACCTCGTCACGAGCGCGCTGAGCCAGGGATCGTCTCGCGGAGCGTTCCTCGACGGATCGTTCGGCTCCGGCAAGTCGCACTACATGGCCGTGCTGCACCTGCTGCTCTCGGGGAGTGTCGCGGCACGGCAGATCCCTGGGCTCGAAGCCGTCGTGGCAACACGGCTCCGCACACTCGACACGAAGCTCCTGGTGCTGGACTACAACCTGCTCGGAGCTCGTTCGTTCGAGGACGCGATCTTCGGCGGGTACCTCGACACGGTGCGGACGAAGCATCCGGACACTGCCCCTCCCGTGTTGCACGCAAGCGACAGCCTGCTCGACGACGCGCGCAGTTGGCGCGCGCGCATGGGTGATACTGCCTTCTTCGATGGGCTCGGCGGCGGCGGCGATGCGGGATGGGGCGATTTAGGCGCCGCGTGGAACTCCGCGACCTTCGACGCGGCAGCAGCCGAAGCCCCGAGGCACCCCGACCGTATTCGACTTGTCGCCGACCTGACCGCCGTGTACTTCCCCGGGTACGGACGCTCGGGCGAATGGCTGCCCATGAAAGACGGCCTCCACGCCCTCGCCACGCACGCCAAGATGCTTGGTTACCAGGGTCTTGTGTTCCTCATCGACGAGGTCGTGCTGTGGCTCGGTCAGCATCTCGGCGACCAGAACTGGGTGCAGGGAGAGATCGAGAAGGTCGTTCAGGTGGGCGAGAACGCCGCCGCCGGCCTTCCAATCCCGATCACGTCGTTCCTCGCGCGGCAGCGCGCGCTGAGCGACTTCCTCGGGGGGCACATGGCCGGCGCGCAACGCGCCGCGCAGACGCAGCTCTTCCAGTACTGGGAGGACCGCTTCTCGAAGGTCGCACTCAAGGCAGCCGACCTGCCGAAGATCGTGAAGCAGCGACTGCTCCGCCCGGTGTCGGACGATGCCGCGGCGACGCTGGCGGCAGCGGTCGCCGAGGTGAAGCGTGACTACGCTGCGTGGGGCTACCTGCTGTCGGACGAGGCGAACTCCGACGAGAAGGCGTTCGGCAACGTCTATCCGTTCTCGCCGGCTCTCGTCGACACGATGGTGGCGCTGTCCAGCCTCATGCAGCGCGAACGCACCGCGCTGAAGCTTATGGCCGAGCTTCTCAGCGACGGGCGCGAAGTGCTCGTCGCACGGGACGTCATCCCAGTGGGCGATCTCTACGCGCCCGTGGTGCTGGGCGGATCGCAGCCTCTTACCGAAGAGATGAAGCAGCACTTCGCGATCTCGGCGCGCTTCTACCGCACCAAGATGCTCCCGTATCTGCTGCGCAAGCATCAGCTCACCGAATCGCAGGTGGCCGATCTGCCGCGCAATCACGCGTTCGTCACCGAGGATCGCCTCGCCAAGACCGTGCTGATCGCGGCGCTCGCTCCCGAGGCGCGTTCACTCGCGAACCTCACCGCCGCGAAGCTTGCCGCGCTTAACTGGGGAACCATCGACGCGTTCATCCCCGGCACCGAAACCGAGCAGGTCCTTCAGATCGTTCGGGCATGGGCGGGGGAGTTCGGAGAGATCAGCATCGGCGACGGCGCCGACCCGATCATCACCGCGACGCTCAGCGGGGTCGACTACGACTCGATCCTCGACAGAGTGCGGATCGAAGACAACGATCAAACACGTCGCGAACTCATCCGCAAGCTGATCGCCAAGGAGCTCGAACTGCCGCCAGACAACCTGGTCGGGCGAACGCTTTCGCACGTGTGGCGGGGGCATAGGCGCACGGTCACGGTGAAGTTCGGCAACATCCGCGACGATGCCGATGTGCTCGACAGCGACCTCGTCCACAGCGACACCGAGTGGCGTGCGGTCATCGACTTCCCGTACGACAGCGGTACTCATAGTCCCGCCGACGATGTGGCCCGGTTGCGCAAACTCCGGGAGAGTGGCCGTGCGTCGAACACGATCGCGTGGATCCCGAACTTCCTCTCGGATGCTCGGCAGACCGACCTCGGCAAACTCGTGCTGCTGGAGTATCTGCTCAACGGCCGATTCGACCTCAACGCGGACCACCTTCCCGTCACCGACCGCGGGCCCGCACGCCAGACCCTCGAGACTCAGCGGCGCACCCTAACGGACGTCCTCAATGGGACGCTGCGCCAGGCCTACGGGGTGAACGCACCCGATGAGGTGAACGTCGGCAGCGACCTCGCCGGGAACGAGATCTTCGGAACCCTGGCAACAGGACTCACGATCGCACCGCCGCCCACGGGAGACCTGCTCTCGGGGTTGCGTCACTCGCTCGAGACCGCCTGGACAAACGAGTTCCCCGATCATCCCGACCTGGGAGCAGAAGAGGTCCGCCCAGGGCGGATTCAGGAAGCCGTCGCACTGGCGACCCAGACC
>NZ_JBFUFC010000260.1:0-4145 GCF_056403635.1 Microbacterium sp. P2_F9
TCACTTACCCCAATCTCCACTCCGTCCTCGCGAGCGGCGACGGCAGGTTCGCCTACTTCGTCTCACTCGGCGCCGATCTCATCGCGCAGTTCGCCCTCGAATCCGACCTGACACTTGTGCCGCTCGAGCCTGCAACGGCCGCGGCGCCGACTGGCAGCGGCCCGCGCCACCTCGTCTTCAACGATGCCCACGATGCTGTCTACGTGCTCACCGAGTTCTCCGGCGAGGTGCTGCACTACGCCCGCGACCTCGAGACGGGACTTCTCACGCTGCGCGGCTCAGCCGCAGCCTTCGACCCGTCGGCTGGTCTCCGTCACAGCACTTTCGGCGCGGACCCTCGTGCGGGCCATCTGATCTGGGGTGCTGACGTGCATCTCGGCGCAGGCGGACGTGCGGTGTGGGCGTCGGAGCGAACTGCGAGCACCCTCGCGGCCGTCTCCGTCGCGCCCGACGGCACGCTCACGCCGCCTCGGCGCTTCACGGTGACCGAGCCGCAGCCACGCGGATTCGCGCTCAGCGTCGATGGTCGATACCTCGTCTCGGCGGGAGAACGGTCCACCTCGATCTCGCTGTACTCCGTCGACGGGGACGACCTGCACCTGCTGCAGCGCGTCGAGACGGGATCCGGAGCGAATTGGGTGCGCTTCGCGTGAATCCCCTCGGCGGGCACGGCCCGCCGCCATATTCCTGGGCAGCGGTCAGCGCAGGCGTGCGAGTGCTTGTTCGTGGATGGCGGGGTCGGAGCCCAATCCTGCAGAGGAGGGCGGCGCATAGACGACCATCTCGTCGAAGCCGAGGGCTTCCGCGCGCGCCGCGGCATCCAAGAAGGCGCTGACGCTGCTTGTGGGGCGGACGCGTCCGAAGCCGAGCAGCACAGAGCGGCGCACGGCCGCCGGGTCCCGATCAGCCTTCGCGCACTGCGCGCTGAATCCGGCTGCCTGCGCGGCGAGCAGGTCCCAGTAAGCGTCATCGTCGAGTTGCGTAGAGCCAGGCCCGCCGTACGTGTTCCACGTGTCGGCCACTGCCACAGCCAGCGCGAGCGCGCGCGGCCCATGCGCGGCGATGAGCAGTTCGGGCGGTTCGGCACCTTCCGGCGCGGGCGCGGACTGCAGTCCGGAGAACGACATCGTCGTGCCCTGCCACTCGGTCGCACCACCTGCCGCCGCGAGGTAGCCGTGCACGACATCGGCGAACCGTTCCGCCATCGTCCCCAGCGCGCTCGGTGCGCCGCGGTCCGCGCGCTCGCAGTCCGGAGCGCCGAGGCCGATTCCGAGCACGAGGCGGCCGCCGGAGATGTCCTGCACGGTCATGGCGATGCGGGCGAGTGCGACCGGGCGACGGAACACCGCGGACGCGACCAGCGTGCCCAGCCGGATCCGCTCCGTGCACGCTGCGGCCGCCGTCAACGTTGTGAACGCCTCGCCCAGCCACATGTCCTCTGCGGTCCGGTGGGTGAGGTGGTCGTAGGTGTAGGCGACGTCATAGCCGACCGCCTCCGCCCACCGGTACCACTCCGATTCGGCATTCCACGGTCCCATCGGCGGGATGACGACGCTGATCCGCGAGAGTGTCATGAGTGAAGACTGGCCTGAACTTCGCAGCGACGAAAGGACTCCCTATGCCCACGAACGTCTTCACCGGCTTGAGTGCCTTCCCGCTGACCCCGCTCATCGAGGGGCGGCTCGACGAGGTCGCCTATGCGGCACTGGTCTCGTCGATCGCGTCGGCCGGGGTCGACTCGATCGGTGCGCTGGGTTCCACCGGCAGCTACGCGTACCTGACCCCCGCCGAGCGAGCGCGCGCTGCGGCGCTGGCTGTGCAGAACGCGAAGGGCACCCCCGTCGTCGTCGGCGTGGGCGCGCTCAGCACCCGGGAGGTGCTCGCGAACGTGGCGGACGCGCAACGCGCCGGTGCGTCCGGGGTGCTCCTCGCGCCGATGAGCTATCAGCCGCTCACCGAGCACGAGGTGTTCGGCCTCTATGAGGACGTCGCCGCGGAGCTGTCCGTCCCCCTCGTGGTCTACGACAACCCCGACACCACGCACTTCGTGTTCTCCGACGAACTGCACGGCCGGATCGCCGAGCTGGGCGCCGTCGCGTCCATCAAGATCCCCGGTGCCCCCGCTGACCTCGGCGAAGCGACGGCCCGTGTGAACCGGCTGCGCGCGCTCATCCCCGAACGGGTCACCATCGGCATCAGCGGCGACGGGTCGGGGGTGACGGGGCTTCTGGCGGGATGCGAGGTCTGGTACAGCGTCCTGGCCGGAGTGCTGCCGCGTGATCTGCTCGAGATCGCCCGGGCCGCGCAGCAGGGCGACGGCGAGCGGGCGCGTGCCCTGTCCGACCGGTTCGCTGCGATCTGGGCGCTGTTCGCCCGCCACGGCAGCTACCGGGTGACTGCCGCCGTGGCCGAAGACCTCGGCGTGGTGGCTCCCGGTGTCCTGCCGCGTCCGGTGCGTAGCCTCGACCTCGCCGCGCGTGCGCAGGTCGCTGCCGCACTCGACGCGGCCGGCCTCCGCCGATGACGAGCCTCGATCCACCGACGAGCTCGCGATAGCCGGCTGATTCGGCTTTGCGCTATCGGCGCGCCCGTTGACAGAAGTATGTTCGCAGACAAAACTATGTGGACAACGTTCCGCGTCGACACTGGAGTCAGCCTTGCGAATCGTCATCATCGGCGCCGGCATCGGCGGTCTCGCAGCCGCCCTCAGTCTCCACGCGGTCGGCGAGCGCGACATCCGGATCTACGAGCGCGCGAGCGAACTGCGCGCCCTCGGCGTCGGCATCAACCTGCTGCCGCACGCGATGCGGGAGCTCACCGAGCTCGGGCTCGCGGACCGGGTCGAGAACCAGGGCATCGCACCGTCGACGCTCGCGTATTACAACCGCTTCGGCCAGCCGATCTGGAGCGAGCCGCGCGGCCGCGAGGCCGGGTACGCATGGCCGCAGATCTCGGTCCATCGCGGCGAGCTGCAGCTCGCACTCGCTGACGCCGTCCGTGCGCGGCTCGGCGACGACGCACTGCGCCTCGGCCATCGCCTGATCCGCGTCGACGATGCAGCGGATGCCGCGACCGCGGTGTTCGAGACGCCTGAGGGCGAGGCATCCGTCGCTGCAGACCTCGTGGTCGCGGCGGACGGCATCCACTCCGCAGTGCGGCGGGCGCACTACCCCGACGAGGGCGCGCCGATCTGGAATGGCCTGACACTGTGGCGCGGCACCGCTCGCGTGCCCGCGTATCTCGACGGCCGCACCATGATCATGGCGGGCGACGGCGAGCAGAAGTTCGTCGCCTACCCGTTGGGGGCGCCGGATGCCGATGGCTTCGCCCGCGTCAATTTCATCGCCGAGCGGCGAGGCGTCGGTTCCGAAACTGTGGACTGGAATCTCTCCGTCGACGCCGCTCCGATCGTCGAGCAGTTCCGGGACTGGTCGTTCGACTGGCTCGACGTGCCGGCCGTCATCGCGGCCGCCGACGAGCTCCTCGAGTACCCGATGGTGGACCGCGATCCGATTCCGCGGTGGACATTCGGGCGCATGACCCTGCTGGGCGATGCCGCGCACGCGATGTATCCGAACGGCTCGAACGGCGCGTCCCAGGCGATCATCGATGCCCGCACGCTCGCGTTCCACGTCGCGACCGCTTCGTCGGTCGAGACCGCGCTCGCCGCCTATGAGGGGGACCGGCGTCCGGCCACATCCGCGCTCGTGCTCAGCAACCGTGCCCAGGGTCCGGAGCGGGTCATGCTGCTCGCCGCCGAGCGCGCGCCCGAGGGGTTCGCCGACATCCACGACGTCATTCCGGCCGAGGAGCTCACCGAGATCGCAGCCGGCTACAAACGCGCAGCCGGCTTCCATCCGGACGTGCTCAACGCGCGGCCCTCGCTCACCCCGCGCCGATGATCGAAGACCCGCCCGTCGCCGCGATGGCCCTCGACAACGCCCGTCTCGCCGCCGTCATCTCGCCGCTGCGGCGGCTGCTCCTCGCCTCGGCCCGTACGGCTGAGCAGCTCCCCGAGATTCCGGACGCCCAGATCGAGGTGATCCGTGCCCTTCCGAGGGGGACCGTCTCGTCGCCGGGGGAGCTCGCCGACCGACTCCGCTTGAGCCGCTCCACCGTGAGCAACCTGCTCACCGTCATGGAGG
>NZ_JBFUFC010000261.1:0-4129 GCF_056403635.1 Microbacterium sp. P2_F9
GCGGTGACCGACGCCGAGGGCGCGATCTGGGTGCACGCCGACGGCGCCACGCACCGGCTGGTCCCGCTGAGCCGCCGCGCGGCCATGGAGCGCCGGCTCGCCGCCCTCGGCCGCGACGAAGCGGCCGCCGCTCCCGAGCTGCGGTCGCCGATGCCCGGCGCGGTCGTCGCCGTGCATGTCGCACCGGGGGCGCACGTCGCCGCGGGCGACCGCATCGTGACGATCGAGGCCATGAAGATGGAGCACCCCGTCATCGCACCCCACGGCGGGATGGTCCGCGTCGACGTCGCAGTGGGCGCACAAGTGCGCCGCGATCAGATCCTCGCCCATGTCGTCGCCGACACGACCCCTGTCGGCACTGGCCACGACGACCCGCCGACCCTGGCCGGCGCCTTACCCTCCTGACCCCCTGAGGAGCACTCCATGGATCAGTACACCCTCACCGACGACGAGCGCGAGCTCGCAGCCCTGGTGCGCGAGTTCGCCGACGAAGTCGTCGCGCCCCGGTCGTACGAGGCCGATCGCACCAAGACCCTGCCGCTCGACGTCGTCGCGCAGATGGGGGAGCTGGGGCTGTTCGGCCTGCCGTTCCCCGAGGAGTTCGGCGGACAGGGCGGCGACTACTTCGCGCTGTGCCTGGCCATCGAGGCGCTCGGCCGGGTCGACCAGTCGCTCGCCATCACCCTCGAGGCGGGCGTCAGCCTCGGCGCCATGCCGGTGTTCCGCTTCGGCACCGACGAGCAGAAGCAGCGGCTGCTCCCAGACCTGCTCGCCGGCACGGCTCTCGCCGGATTCGGTCTGACCGAGCCGGAGGCGGGA
Organism: Microbacterium sp. P2_F9; assembly: GCF_056403635.1. Taxonomy (NCBI): domain Bacteria; kingdom Bacillati; phylum Actinomycetota; class Actinomycetes; order Micrococcales; family Microbacteriaceae; genus Microbacterium; species Microbacterium sp. P2_F9. The sequence continues at coordinate 820 of NZ_JBFUFC010000261.1, forward strand.
TCGGATGCCGGAGCCACCCGCACGACCGCGCGCCTGGACGGCGGCGAATGGGTGATCAACGGTTCGAAGCAGTTCATCACCAACTCCGGCACCGCCATCACGCGGTTCGTCACGGTCACCGCCGTGACCGGCGAGACGGATGGCCGCAAGGAGATCTCGACGATCATCGTCCCCAACGGCACGCCCGGCTTCACCGTGGAGGCGCCGTACGACAAGGTCGGCTGGCACGCCTCCGACACGCACCCGCTGACCTTCCAGGACGCGCGGGTGCCGGAGGCGAACCTCCTCGGCGAGCGCGGACGGGGTTTCGCGAGCTTTCTGCACATCCTCGACGAAGGCCGCATCGCCATCGCCGCGCTGTCCACGGGTGCCGCAGAGGGATGCCTCGAAGCAGCCGTCGACTACGCCAAGAAGCGGATCGTCTTCGGCGAGCAGCTCTCGACGCGGCAGAGCWTCCAGTTCACGATCGCGCGGATGCAGGTGCGGGTGCACAACGCCCGCCTCGCGTGGCACCACGCGGCCCGGCTGCGCGACGCAGGCAAGCCGTTCAAGACCGAGGCGGCCATCGCGAAGCTGACCGCGAGCGACGCCGCGATGGACAACGCCCGCGACGCCACGCAGGTGTTCGGCGGGAACGGCTTCATGAACGAGTACCCGGTCGCCCGGCACTACCGCGACTCGAAGATCCTCGAGATCGGCGAGGGCACTTCCGAGGTGCAGCTGCTCGTGATCTCGCGGGCACTCGGACTGCACGGGTAGCGTGACGGCCATGGGCGATGACATGCCGGCGGTGGAGATCGTGCAGCGCGGGCTGTACTTCGAGGAGTTCGAGGTCGGCGCCCGCTACCTGCACCGACCGGGGCGCACCGCGACCGAGGCGGACAACGTGCTGTTCTCGTCGCTCACGATGAACGCGCAGGCGCTGCATCTCGACGCGGCCTTCTCTGCGACCCAGCCGTTCGGCCAGCGCCTGATGAACTCGATGTGGACGCTGGCGACGATGGTCGGGGCATCCGTCTCCCAATTGACGCAGGGAACCCTCGTCGCGCAGGTGGGGCTCACCGACATCGCCTTTCCGCATCCGCTGTTCCACGGCGACACGCTCTACTGCGAGACCGAGATCGTCGCGAAGCGCCTGTCCGCCTCTCGTCCGGGACAGGGGCTCGTCACGATGGCCCACACCGGCCGCAATCAGGACGGGGTGGTGGTGGCGACGGCATCCCGCATCGCCCTGATGTGGTGCGCGGATGATCTCGATACAGCGGCTGCGCCGCCACTCGATCCGGATGCCGCAACCAACGGCGAGGCGCCGGCATGAGCACCTTCACCCTCGGTCCGGCGCTGCTGTTCTGTCCCGCCGATCGCCCGGAGCGGTACGCCAAGGCGCTGGAGCGGGCGGACGGGGTCATCCTCGATCTCGAGGACGCTGTGGCTCCCGCGGCCAAGCGCGCCGCACGTGGCGCACTGATCGAGACCGACCTCGATCCCGAGCGCGTGATCGTGCGCGTGAACCCGCTCGACGGGGATCAGATCGCCGCCGACCTCGCGACCCTCTCGCAGACCGACTTTCGGCGCATCATGGTCGCCAAGGCCGAGTCGGCCAAGCGGATCCGCCGCGTGGACTCGCGGTTCGAGGTCATCGCGCTCCTCGAGACGGCGAAAGGCGTCGCGCACGCCGAGCGCATCGCCGAACTCCGTAACGTGACCGCGCTGATGTGGGGCGCGGAGGATCTCGTCGCGGGCCTCGGCGGCACCTCGAGCCGCAAGCCGAGCGGCCGCTACCGCGATGTCGCACGCTTCGCCCGGGCGCGCGTGCTGCTGGCGGCGGGCGCTGCCGGCAAGGCTGCGATCGACACCGTGCATCTCGCCATCGACGATGTGCGGCGCCTGAAGATCGAGGCGACAGATGCCGCGGCCTCCGGCTTCACCGCGACCGCGTGCATCCACCCCAGCCAGGTCGAGGTCGTTCGCGCAGCGTATCGGCCGGACGAGAAGACAGTGGCGTGGGCCCACGCCGTGCTGTCCGCCGCGGTGGGCGAGCGCGGTGTCTTCGCCTACGAGGGCGGGATGGTCGACGAGCCGGTCCTGCGGCACGCCCGTGCCGTGCTCTCCCGCGCGGAGCGCTGAGTCGAGCCCGGGTCAGTCGGCTGCGCCGTCGCGGCGCATGGCGACGATCGCCTCGGCGACCCGCCCGATCAGCTCGTACGGCACCGGCTGCGCGTGCGGGAACACGACGGAGTCCTTCTCGGCCCGATGCGGGGCGATCTCGGCCTCGAGCCCGTGCTCGAGCTGCGGCACGGGGTAGAGCCCGATGTGCTTCTTCCAGCCCGCGAAGTGCAGCGCATACCGGCCGCCGAGCATGACCGCGGCGATGCCGTAGCGGATGCGCTCCTCGGGCTCGACGTCCGACCCCGCGGCGACCGCGGAGACGATGATCTCCCGGATCCGCTGCAGGCGCCCTGCCACCTCGGGCGGAAAGCCCGAGATGTACTCGTCGACCGTCGTGGCAGCCATGTCGGACCTAGGCCGTTGCCTGCGCATACGACAGCAGCTGCAGCCGCTCCCGCTCGTAGCGCATCGTGAAGGCGGCGCCATTGGCGAGTCGCTCGCCGTCCACGGGGAGCTCGCCGGCGGTGGCATGGCGGAGCAGCTCGCGGATCATCGCGCCGTGCGTGACGGCGATCACGGATGCCGCAGCCGGCGCGGTCTCGCGCCGCGCGTCGCGGACGACATCGTGCAGGGCGCGCAGTCCGCGGCGACGCAGGTGCGCCCACGGCTCCGCCCCTGGCACTTCGGCACTCCGCCAATTGCCCCACCGCGCGAGGAACTCCTCGGCGCCGACGCCCTCGGCCTCGCCGTAGGACCGCTCGCGCAGGCCCGGGTACACCTGCGAGACCCGCACGCCGAGCTCGTCCGCGATGATCTCGGCGGTCTCCCGCGCACGGGACAGGTCGCTGGAGACCACGACGATCGGGGAGTCGAAGTCGAGCTGAGCGCGGAGGGCGGTTGCGRCATCCTTCGCCTGACGGCGGCCGGTGTCGTTGAGGGGAACATCCGTCGACCCCTGGATGCGCTGATTGAGGTTCCAGTCGGTCTCGCCGTGGCGGATCAATGTCAGCGCGGTCACTCTTCGAGCCTAGCGGGGGGCGCCTGTGCCTCGGCCGAACGCTCGAGACGCGAGCGTCGCTAACGGGCGGGTCTGTGCGTGTCCGGCAGTGCGTCCGCGAAGGCACGGAGCACCTCGCTGGTACCCGAGTCGATCTTGACTGTCGCCTTTGAATCGGCGCGGGTGGCGCCGCGATTGATGATC
>NZ_JBFUFC010000262.1:0-4113 GCF_056403635.1 Microbacterium sp. P2_F9
GCCCCGATCGGCTCCCCCAGGGTCCGATCGGGGCCGCTTCCACGTCCTTAGTGGGTCGTGGCCTTCTCGGCGCCGTGTCCCGACAGCGAACGCACGTCCATCTCGGCGGCGCGCCGGCGGTTCTCCGAGCCGGGCTTCGACACGATGGAGCCGAGCCAGCCGAGGAAGAACCCGAGCGGGATCGAGACGATCCCCGGATTGTTCAGCGGCCAGATCGCKACACCGACGTTCTTGAAGACGCTGGTCTCGGTGCCCCAGAACACGGGCGAGAGCAGGATCAGGATGATCGCCGCGGCGAGTCCGCCGTACATGCTCCAGACCGCGCCTCGGGTCGTGAACCGGCGCCAGTACAGCGAATACAGGATCGTCGGCAGGTTCGCCGACGCCGCGACGGCGAAGGCGAGAGCCACGAGGAACGCGATGTTCTGACCCTGCACCGCGATGCCACCGAGGATAGCCAGGATCCCGATCACGATCACCGTGCGACGAGCGACCTTCACTTCGCCGTCCGGGGGCACGTTGCCCTTCTTCCAGACGCTCGCGTAGATGTCATGGGCGAACGAGGCCGCCGCGGTGATCGTGAGGCCCGCCACCACCGCGAGGATCGTCGCGAACGCGACCGCCGAGATGAAGCCCATCAGCAGCGGTCCGCCGAGGGCAAGCGCGAGCAGCGGCGCAGCGGAATTGACGCCGCCCGGCGCTGCCTTGATCACGTCGGGACCGACGAGGGCGCCCGCTCCGTAGCCGAGCACCAGCGTGAACAGGTAGAAGATGCCGATGAGCCAGATCGCCCAGACAACCGAGCGGCGCGCCTCCTTGGCGGTCGGGACCGTATAGAAGCGCATGAGCACGTGCGGCAGGCCCGCCGTGCCGAGCACCAGAGCGATCGCGAGCGAAATGAAGTCCCACGGGTTCTTGCCGTATTGCAGGCCCGGGCCGAGGATCGCGTCCTTCGGGGTGGTCGTCGATGCCGCGACCGCGCTCTCGAGCAGAGCGTTGAAGCTGAATCCGTTGATGGCCAGCACCCATACCGTCATGACGAGCGCGCCGCCGATGAGCAGGAAGGCTTTCACGATCTGCACCCAGGTCGTGCCCTTCATGCCGCCGATGAGCACGTAGATGATCATGAGCACACCGACGACGGCGACCACGAGCGACTGACCCAGCTTGTCGTTGATGCCGAGCAGCAGCGCGACCAGACCGCCTGCGCCGGCCATCTGCGCCAGCAGATAGAAGAGGCAGACGGCGAGCGTCGTCACGGCAGCCGCCATGCGCACCGGACCCTGCTTCAGCCGGAACGACAGCACATCGGCCATCGTGAACTTGCCGGTGTTGCGCATGAGTTCGGCAACGAGCAGGAGCGCGACGAGCCACGCGACGAGGAAGCCGATCGAGTACAGGAATCCGTCGTACCCGTTGATCGCGATCGCCCCGGTGATGCCGAGGAAGGATGCGGCGGACAGGTAGTCGCCCGAGATCGCGAAGCCGTTCTGCGGCCCCGTGAACGACCGGCCGGCGGCGTAGTAGTCCGCGGCGGTCTTGCTGTTGCGACTCGCGCGGATGACGATGAGCAGCGTCACCGCGACGAAGGCCGCGAAGATCGAGATGTTGAGGATGGGGTTGTTCTCCACCGTCTGGACGGTGGCGTGAACAGCGCCGAAGAATTCGTTCACTCGCCCGCCTCCTGACCCTCGAGGTCATCGCGGATCCGCGCTGAGAGCGGGTCGAGATGGCGGTTCGCATACGAGACGTACCACATCGTGATCGCGAACGTCGTGACGAACTGACCGAGGCCGAGAAGCAGCCCCAGTGTGACCAGGCCCCAGACCTTCTGCGCCATGAAGTCCGGTGCGAAGGACGAGAGCAGAACGAACGCGAAGTACCAGACGAGGAACGCCACGGACAGCGGGAACACGAAGCTCCGGTGCTTTCGCTTGAGCTCGAGGAACTGCGGCGTACGCTCCTCGGCGAGGTAGTCGAGGCCGCCCGGAGGGGCGGTTTCGGTGGGGGATTCGGACATTCTTGAAGGCCTCCTTGCCTTGTGGTGTCGCCGCTGAGATGGTCTCAGCGGGCGTCGTGCAGCGCGCGGTCGCGGCCGCGGACGGCCTCGACCAGCGCATCGAGGACCGTGGGGTCCTCGATGGTCGCGGGGGTGCGGAATGGCTCGCTATCGACGATCTGCCGCATCGTCTTGCGCAGGATCTTGCCGGATCTGGTCTTGGGCAGCCGGTCGAGGATCATCACGTCGCGGAACGCCGCGACGGGGCCGATGTGCTCGCGCACCAGGGCGACGAGCTCGGCCTGGAGGGTGTCGTGATCGACATGCTCGTGCGCTTTGAGCGTCACGAAGCCGGCCGCCCGCTGTCCTTTCAGCGCGTCGTGCACGCCGATGACGGCGCACTCTGCGACGGCGTGGTGGCGGGTAATGACCTCTTCGAGCGAGCCCGTCGAGAGGCGGTGTCCCGCGACGTTGATGACATCGTCGGTGCGACCCATGACGAACACATAGCCGTCCGCGTCGATGTATCCGGCATCCCCCGTCGCATAGAAGCCCGGGAACGCATCGAGGTACGCCTCGCGGAACCGTTCGAGGCGTCCCCAGATGCCGGTGAGCGCGCCGGGTGGAAGGGGAAGGCGCAACGCGATATTCCCCTCGGGCGAAGCGCCGCCCGCGCCGGTGCCGGTGACATCCCGGCCGCGGCTGTCGAGGATGCGCACGTCGTAGCCCGGCATTGGCACCGCCGTCGACCCGGCCTTGGCTGCGAGCGGCTCGAACCCCATGGGGTTCGCGCAGATCGGCCAGCCGGTCTCGGTCTGCCACCAGTGGTCGACGATCGGCACGCCGAGGCCTTCGTTCGCCCAGTGCCAGGTCTCGGTGTCGAGCCGCTCGCCGGCGAGGAACAGCGTCTTGAGACCTGCCAGTGCACCCTCGGGCAGCTCCTCGAGGTCCGGGTCGACGCGACGGATGGCGCGCAGCGCCGTGGGCGCCGTGAACATCGCCTTCACGCCGCACTCCTGCACGGTCCGCCAGAACTCCCCGGCATCCGGCGTGCCCACCGGTTTGCCCTCGTAGAGCACGGTCGTCGCTCCCACTAGGAGCGGTCCGTAGACGATGAAGGAGTGTCCGACGACCCACCCGACGTCGGAGGCGGTGAACATCGTGTCACCTGGTCCGATGTCGTAGATGTTGCGCATCGCCCAGGCAAGCGCCACGGCATAGCCTCCGGTGTCGCGGACGATCCCCTTCGGGTCACCAGTGGTGCCGGAGGTATAGAGGACATACAGCGGATCGGTCGATACGACGGGCACCGGTGCGACCGGATGCGCTGCCGCGACGACCTCGTCCCAATCGCACCAGCGGACGCCATCGACCGTTCCGGCGAAGTCGGCGGCGCATCCTGGGACGGCCGCACGATCGCGCACCACGACCGTGCGGACGATCCCGGGTGCCGCCTCCAGAGCCTTCCGCACGATCGGCAGATATTCCACGACGCGGCCGGGCTCGAGTCCCCCCGAGGCCGTCACGAGCACCGTCGGCCGTGCGTCGGCGATCCGCACGGCGAGCTCGGTGGCCGCGAATCCTCCGAACACCACCGAGTGCACGGCGCCGAGCCGCGCGCAGGCGAGCATGGCGATGACCGCCTCCGGCGTCATCGGCAGGTAGAGCAGCACGCGGTCCCTCCGGTCGACGCCGAGCTCACGGAGTGCGCCCGCGAATTCGGCGACCCGGTCGCGCAGCTGCTCGTAGGTGTAGTCCTTGCGCGTGCCCGTCATGGCCGAGCGGTAGCGGAGCGCGACGAGATCTCCCCTGCCCGCCTCGACATGACGGTCGAGGCAGTTCGCACTCAGGTTCAGCGCGCCATCCGGAAACCAGCTCCACTCGGCATCCTTCTCGGCGAGCGCGCGGCGCGGCGGCACCGTCCAATCGATCGCGGCTGCGGCATCGAGCCAGAATGCGGCGGGCTCGTCGAGACTGCGCCGCCATTCCGCGTGGTAATCGACCATCGGCGCTCTCCTTCGGGTGCCTTCCCCGAGCGGACGTCCGTTGTCGACCCGGTGGTATGGTCGACGCTACGAATCAACTCGACGCTGGCGTCACCCCCAGAAGTAGGT
>NZ_JBFUFC010000263.1:0-4032 GCF_056403635.1 Microbacterium sp. P2_F9
GCCCATGATGGTCTCGACCCACGCGCGCCGCACGGGCGCCGCGGAGGTCATGCTGTCGCCTGGTCGATGGCGCTTTGCAGCGACTGCAGGTAGCCATCGCTCGTGTACGTCGCGCCCGAGACCATGTCGATGCTGCTGCTCTGCGCGGAGACCGTCTCGGAGACGAGGATCGGGATCGCCTGCTGGTTGATCTGCCGGTCGCGGCCGTTGCTGGACGGATACTGCGGGACGTCGACCTTCGTGATCATCCCGCCCGACACGGTGATCCGCACCGCGACCGCACCGTAGCGGGTGTTCGCTGCCGCGCCCGTGAACGTGCCGTCGGTCAGCCCGGACGCGGTACTGCTCGAATCGGTCCCGGTAGAAGTCGTCCCGGTCGAAGTCGTCCCCGTAGAAGTCGTCCCGGTCGAACTCGTCCCTGCCGTGTCCGTCGACTGACCGGTCGGCAGAGCTTCACCGACCGAGGTGCGGTAGCTGAAGAGCAGCACCAGACCTGCGAGGGTCGCCAACGCGCCGTAGATGATCTTCTTCATCGGGTCTCCGATCGCCGGTGGGGCTAGAGGGTGAAAGCTTCGCTGTGGATGCGATCTGGTGCCGCGCCGGCGGCCGCGAGGTCGGCGCGCACGGCGTCCATCCACGGGATCGGCCCGCAGAGGAAGACGTCGTACTCGGCGAGATCGGGCGCGAGGTGGTGGATCAGCTGCGCACCGTTCCAGGCCGAGTGGGAGGCCGGGAGCCAGGTGGACCCGCTGTGTGAGCGCGGCCCATTCAGCGTGAAGTGACGGACGCCGCGCGCCGCAGCGAGCGTCTCGATCTCGTGACGCCGCAGCAGCTCGTCGTCACCGTGGTCGCGCGTGATCAGCGTCGCATCGCCCCGTCCGTACGGCTCGGACTCGAGCAGCGCCACCAGCGGAGCGACGCCGGCACCCGCGCCGAGCATGAGCAGCTTGGTCCCGGTGCGGGATTCGCCCGTCATGTGCCCGTACGGGCCCTCGAAGATCACCCGGGTGCCCGGTCGCAGCGTGGTGAGGCGATGCGTGCCATCCCCGACAATCCGTGCCGAGATGACGAGGTCATCGCCCTGCGGGGCAGCGGCGAGCGAGAACGGGTGACCGCGCATCCAGCCGGAGCCGTCGAGGAATCGCCAGACGAAGAACTGGCCGGCCCGCGCATCGAGACGGCTCATGTCGCGACCGCGCATCCGCACCGTCACTCCCCGGCGCCCGTCCGGCTTCACGCCGACCACCCGCACTTCGTGGCGCATCGCCCGCACCGCCGGCACGCCGATCCGGAAGAAGAGGACGGATGCCGCGACCACGGCCCACAGTCCCCACCAGTACGCCGTCGCGAGCGGCGACGCGGTGAAGTCCGCCCCCGTCCACAGCATGTGCGGGATGGCGAGGCCGACGCCGAGGTAGCCGTACAGGTGCAGCAGGTGCCACGACTCGTAGCGGAGCCGGCGGCGCGAGCGACGGATCGAGGTGACGACCACCATGACGAGAAGGAGCGTGCCCGCTGTCGCGAGCAGCATGCCCGGATAGTCCCAGATGAACTGCCACAGCTGCAGAAACGGATTGATCGCCGCCGCGGCGGCGTATCCCGCCACGAGGAGGACGATGTGCAGGAGCAGCAGCCAGAACGACCAGAAGCCCACGATGCGATGCATCCGGGTGATCCCTTCGCGCCCGAACCCCCGCTCGAAGATCGGTACGCGGGCCATCAGCAGAACCTGGTACAGCAGGAGGTTCGCCGATACCAGCCCGGTGAGCCGGCCGAGGGTGTTGAGCGTCTCGGCGTTGTGAGCGAGGAGCGCCGCGATGCCTCCGCCCTGCACCCACAGCGCCACGATCAGCAGACTCGTGATCCAGATCAGGGAAACTGCCACGACGTTCCATCGCCCCCGGCTCGCCCCGGGAGCACGTCGCTCGGGCGCAGCGGCGACCGGTCGCGCAGAGGGCGTGCCGGAGGGGCGCGGAGGAGAGGTGATGGCTGCCATAGGACTCACCTTCCTGGGCCGCTTCTGAGACAGCGCTAAGAATGGGGGCCGCCCGGCGAGCTCATAGCAAACGCATGGCTTTCGCGTAGTCGCGCCGGCCGGAGCGGGTTGGGGCGACGGGACCTTCGGCCCTGCCCGTGGAGGCATCCTGGGGTTCGCTGAGAGAAGGGCAGCCGCCGTTGCGGCCGAGAGAACCGATGGAGATGACGTCATGGATGCTACGAATGATGCGGTCGTCGCAGCGCTCAGTGAAGAGGAGTGCTGGGCGCTGTTGTCGCGGTCCGAACTGGGTCGTCTTGCCCTGACCGTGCAGGGCGAGCCCGACATCTTCCCCGTCAACTACGCGGTCGACGGGGGCAGATTGTTCTTCCGTACAGCCCCCGGCTCGAAGCTGTCAGAACTCGCGGTGAACCCCCACGTCGCCTTCGAAGTCGACGAACACGACGAGACGTATGCGGCGAGCGTTGTGGTGAAAGGTGTCGCAGAGCGTCTTGAGCTGCAGCACGAGATCGACGACGCCGATGGGCTCCCACTGACGCCGTGGATTCCGACGCTCAAATACCGCTGGGTGCGCATCGTCCCGGCGTCGATCAGCGGTCGCTCCTTCGAGCGCGGGCCGGAACCTGATCGGTACGCAGCATCGAGCAACGACGAGTGGACCTGACGCTGGCGAACCGACGGTCGCCGTCCTAGATTTGCGGAGACGGCTGGGGACGGAGGATCACCGTGACCGAATCCGGGTCACTCTCGTTTCCCGACGGACCGCGCACCGAGCTCGAAGAGGCGATCTCGTCACTCATAGCGCAGAGTGAGCGCGTCCTGCGCGCCCAAGGACGACTCCGCGCCTTGCTCCGCGCCACACAGGCGGTGCTGGAGCAGAGCGATCTCACCCTCGTCCTCCGCAGCATCGTCGAGGCTGCGACCGAATTGGTCGGCGCACAGTACGGGGCGATGGGCGTCATCAACCCCGAACGCGACGGGYTCGAGCAGTTCCTGTACGTCGGGCTGACCGAGGAGAAGGCAGCCGCCATCGGCCATCTGCCCGAAGGACGCGGCCTGCTGGGAGCTCTGTTCACCGATCCCCATCCGATTCGGCTGGCCCACATGGCGGACGACGAGCGATCAGTCGGCTTCCCTCCGCATCATCCTCCGATGGAGTCCTTCCTCGGTGTGCCCGTGCGAGTGCACGGTGAAGTCTTCGGAAATCTCTATCTGACGAACTCCGGCAGCCGAGACTTCGCCGAAGAGGACGAGCAGCTCGTCGGGGCGCTGGCCCTCACCGCGGGCTTCGCGATCGAGAACGCCCGGCTTCTGGCGGAGACCCGGATTCGTGCCCGGTGGATGACCGCGGCTGCGGAGCTCTCGGCGGGGATCGGCGCCACCCCGACCGACAAGGCGCTGGATCTCATCGCCCATCGCGTGCGAGACATCTCGGGCGCGGACCAGGTCACGGTGCTCATCCTCAACGCGCATGATGGCCGGCTTCAGGTGGGCGCCGCAACGGGTCCGGATGAAGCATCGCTGCGAGGAGCAGCCTTCGAGCCGTTCCGCTCGTTCGCCGGGCGCGTCCTGGATGACGCTGCCGCGCACGTTCGGCCGCAGCAGCACACCACCGATCGGGATCCGCTCCTCGTCACGCACGACGGGGTCAGCGGTCCAGCCCTGGCCGTCCCCTTGCGCACGCACGCCCAGTTCTGGGGCATCCTGTGCATCGCCCGAAGCCCCGATGCCGGCAGCTTCTCCCCCACCGAGACCGAGGCGGCCGCGGACCTGGCCTCTCGCGCAAGCATCGCGCTCGAACTCGCGCGGGCCGGCGAGGAGGCCCAGCGAGCACTCCTCGCAGACGACCGGCGGCGGATCGCCCGCGACCTGCATGATCACGTCATCCAGCAGCTCTTCGGGGCCGGACTGGGCTTGCAGGCGCTGAGCAGCCGACTTGGACCAGGACCCGATGCCGACACCCTCGGCGAGACGATCGATCGGCTCGACGACGCCATCGGGCAGATCCGAACGGTGATCTTCGCGCTCTCCCATCG
>NZ_JBFUFC010000264.1:0-4018 GCF_056403635.1 Microbacterium sp. P2_F9
GGCCTCGACGGGGGCCTCGACGGGGTCCTTGCGCGACCGGCGGGTCTGCTTCACCGGCGCCGACGGGGTGAGCGCCCGCGCTTCGCCATCGGCAGGGCCTCCGGCATCCGGGTCGTCGCCGCCTCCGGCGGCCACGGCATCCGCTCCCCCGGCGCGTCGCGCTGCGCGACGCTCCTTGGCTCCCTCGACGAGGTTGTAGAGGGTCGGCAGCACCAGCAGCGTGAGCACGGTCGACGAGATCAGCCCGCCGATGACGACGATGGCGAGCGGCTGCGAGATGAAGCCGCCGTGACCCGTGATGCCCAGCGCCATCGGGGTGAGCGCGAAGATCGTCGCGAGCGCGGTCATGAGGATCGGACGCAGGCGTCGCGCGCCTCCGGCCATCGTCGCGTCGTGGGTCGTGAGGCCCTTGTCGCGGTACTGGTTCACGAGGTCCACGAGCACGATCGCGTTCGTGACCACGATGCCGATCAGCATCAGCACGCCGATGAGCGAAGCGACGCCGAGCGGCACGCCGGTGATGATCTGCAGCAGGATGGCGCCGGTGGCCGCGAACGGCACCGAGATCAGCAGCAGCAGCGGCTGACGCAGCGACTTGAAGGTCGCCACCATCACGATGTAGACGATCAGGATCGCCGCGAGCAGTGCGAGCCCGAGCTGCGTGAACGCGTCCGACTGCTGCGTGACGACACCGCCGAGGGCGGCATCCGCCCCGGTGGGCAGCTCCACATCGGCGAGTGCCGTGGTGACCGCCGCCGATGCCGTGCTCAGGTTGTCCGTCGACGGCGTCGCGGTCACGGTGGAGGTGCGCTGTCCGCCCTGCGAGGTGATCGAGGTCGGACCCTCCGTCTGCTCGACCGTGGCGATCTCCGAGAGCGGGATCAGACCCGCCGCGCTCGGAATCTTCAGATCCTGCAGCGCCTCGATCGTCGTCGGCGGGTCGGAGACCGCGAGATAGACCGTGAGCGACGACTCGTCGATCTCGACGGTGCCGATCGAGCGGGGCTGCATCGTGTTGTTGACGAGTGCGCCGATCGCGACCTCCGACAGGCCGAGCTCCGCTGCGGCATTCTTGTCGACCGTGACGGCGACATACGGGAGGGAGGCCGCGAGGTTGCTGGTGACCTGTCCGATCCCGTCCGCATCGGACACGGCGTCGACGACCGCAGTGGTGGCCTCCTCGAGGGTCGCCTGGTCGGGAGCGGTGACATCGATCTGGATGTCGGTCGAGCCGAACCCGCCGCCGCCGGACGCGACCGCGACCTCGCCGACGTCCTCGAGATCCGCCAGCGCATCCTGTACGTCCTCGCGGACGGCGACCTGGTCGGCGTCGGGATCGGTGGTCACCGAGTACGTGACACCTCCGCCGCCCCCGCTGAACGCGTCTCGCAGCGCCGATCCGCTCGAGCCGATCGAGGTCTGCACGGTCTTGACGCCGTCGACGGACAGCAGCGCGTCCTCGACCTTCTTGGCCGCGGCATCCTCCGCCTCGAGGCTTGCCGCGGGCCCGACCTGCTGCGTCACCGTGAAGGTGTTCTGCCCCGAGTCGCCGAGGAAGTTGGTCTTCATGAGCGGCGACACGGCGATCGTGCCGACGAGCACCAGCACGGCGAGGCCGAGCGTGATCCAGGAGTGCTTCAAGGTCCAGTGCAGGATCGGGATATAGGCCTTCTGCAGGCGCGTCGGCGGAGCCTCAGGATCCTCCGGGTCGACCTCCGCGCCGTTCGCGTCGAGCAGCGGCTTGCCGGGCTTGAGGAACCAGTAGGCCAGCACCGGGACGATCGTGAGCGCGACCAGGAGCGAGGCGGTCATGGCGATCGTGACGGTCATCGCGAACGGCCGGAAGAGCTCCCCGGTGACATCGCCCACGAAGGCGATCGGCAGGAACACGGCGACGGTCGTGATGGTGGACGCGGTGACGGCCGAGGCCACCTCGCGCACGGCGCGCTTGATGGAGTCGAGCTTGTCCGCGTCGCCGACGTAATGCCGCTTGATGTTCTCGATGACGACGATCGAGTCGTCGACCACGCGGCCGATGGCGATCGTGAGCGCGCCGAGAGTCAGGATGTTGAGCGAGTACCCGAACGCCTGGATGCCGATGAAGGTGATCAGCACGCTCGTCGGGATCGAGATCGCCGTCACCAGGGTGGCACGCACCGACAGCAGGAACAGCAGGATGACGAGCACGGCGAAGAGCAGGCCGAGCATGCCCTCCTGTGCCAGCGACTCGATCGACTGCTGGATGTACGGGGCCTGGTCGAAGACGACGATGAACTCGGAGCCGGAGCCGATCGAGTCCTGCAGGTCGGGGAGCGCTGCGGTGACCGCGCGCGAGACGTCGACCGTGTTGGCGGAGGGGAGCTTCGTCACGGCGATCGTGAGGGCCGGCTCGCCGTTCACCCGCGAGATCGAGGTGACCGGGTCCTGCTCCTGGGCAACGGCGGCGACGTCTGCGATCGTCACGGCGCCGGCCTTGGCCTGAGCCGGGGTGGAGGGCACCAGGGGCAGCGCCGCGATGTCCTCCGAGGACGTCAGCTTCGTGCCGGTCTGCACCGTGAGGGTCTGGTCGTTCTCGGTGACGGTTCCGCCCGGAAACAGCACGCCGTTCTGCGAGAGGGCGTCCGAGATCGCCTGCTGGGTGTATCCGGCCTCGGCGAGCTTCTCCGGGTCCGGCGTGATGGTGACCCGCTGGCCACGGCCGCCGACGACGCCGGCGCTGCTGACGCCCTCGATCTTCTCGAGATCGGGAATGACGGATGCCTCGAGCTGCGCCTGGATCGTCTCCTCGTCGTCATAGCCCGAGACGGCGAGCTGGATGACGGGCAGGTCGTCGAAGCTGAACGAGACCACGTTCGGCTCGACGCTGTCGGGCAGCTGGCTCTTGATCCGGTTGATCGCCTGCGTGATCTTCTGCTCGGCGGTCGTCAGGTCGGTGCCGTACGTGAACGACGCCTGGATGATCGACGCGTTCGTCGTGCTGGTCGCGCTCGTCGTCTCGAGTCCGGGGATCCCCTGGATGGCCGATTCGATCGGCGCGGACACGTCGTTGCTGACGACTTCGGGCGACGCGCCCGGGTAGGTGGTGACGATCGAGAGCTGCGGGAACTCGATCGAGGGGATGAGCTCCTGCTTGAGGCTGGTCAGCGCGATCCCACCGAAGACGGCGGCCACAATCGTGATGAGGGCGATGAGCGCGCGGTTTTTGAGGCTCAGAATGGCGAGGTTCGACACGGGGGCCTTCGCTGTGATTTCGGGCTTGCTCCGTCTCATCCGGAGAACCCGGAGAGGCGTCGATACGTGAATGTATCGGGGTCAGTATCCCATGGAGATTCAGGACGGCAGAAACCCGGCGACGAGACGGCCGAGGGTGAGTCCGAGTCCGGCGGCGAGCACCGCGKCGACGAGCGTGCCGATGAGGTTGGCCCAGGCCCAGTCGCGTCGGCCGCGTCGGCCGAGGAGCACCGTCTCGCCCGAGACCGTGCTGAAGGTCGTGTACCCGCCGAGGGCGCCGACGCCGATGATGGTCGCCATGTCTCCGCCGATCGCGCTGCCGAGCCCCGCGACGATCCCGAGCGCCAGCGCACCGGTCACATTCACGATCAGGATGCCGAGCGGGAACGCGCCTCTCCGTCCGCGCATGACCGCGACATCGACGATGTAGCGCAGGCCTGCCCCGAGCCCGCCGGCGGCCGCCGTGACGGCGAACAGCACCCAGCCGGTCATTCCGCCGCCTCCGGAGCGACGGCTTCCTGGCGACCGGCCGGACCGCCGCCGACCCTGAGCCCGATCGCCGCGGCGAGCACGCCACCGAAGACCGACACGGCGGCGAGGATCAGGCCGACGACGGGGGCGGCGCCGCCCACGTCGACGACCTGCACCGCGAAGGCGCTGTAGGTCGTGAAGCCGCCGAGCACCCCCGTGACGAGGAACGCCCGAAGGCGCGGCCGCCGGTCGTCGATCCGGCCGACGACCACGCCGAGCAGGAACGACCCGACGACATTGATCGCCAGCGTGACCG
>NZ_JBFUFC010000265.1:0-3997 GCF_056403635.1 Microbacterium sp. P2_F9
GGATCGGCGCGTGACGTCGATGACAGACCCAGATGCGAGTGACCTCTTCGAGGAATGGGAGGGCCACATCCACAGCTGGGCGTCGTTCCAGCACGAAGTGAACGTCCTCACCTCGACCTACCATGACCAGCACTTCGTGTGGCGCGGACAGTCGGATGCGCGGTGGGGTTTGCGCAGCTCCCTCTATCGGGTGCTCACAGAGCAGCTCGGCGGACCTCCTACCGAAGACCAGCTCGTCGCCGCAGAGCGGAAGCTTCTCAAGCTTGCCCGGATCCAGTGGCGGCTCGACGGGATCCCTGCCCTGCAGCTGTTTGCGCAGATGCAGCATGTCGGGGTGCCGACGCGACTGTTGGACGTCACCTTCAACCCTCTCATCGCCGCGTGGTTCGCAGTCGCGCGAGATCAAAAGACCGATGAGCTGCCCGCTCGATTGCTGGTCTTCACCGACAGCAACAAGCCGCTCCAACTCCACACCGGCTGGAACACGAATACCCCGCGTTGGCACCGCCTGCCGGACGACCACGCGCGACGATCGGTCGATTGGGGCACGGGCCTGGGCCGCAAAATCTGGCGACCGCCGGCGCTGCACAACCGGATCCCCGCGCAGAATGCCGCGTTCATTCTCGACGGCGCACCGATCGACGCGCTGGATGCCGGCAGCGATCGTCGTGACGGCCGATCGAAGTGGGCGGCATCCGAACTGCGGCGCTTCGCATCGGTGCCGATGCGGCTCACGCACGTCGGCGAGGATCGACTGCCCAAGAAGGCGCCGGTCTTCACATTTCGGATCACGCCCGAGGCGAAGGCGGAGATTCGCGATCAGCTCGAGAACCGATTCGGCTACGGGTTCTCGAGTGTTTACGCAGACATCGAGGGGTTGTCAGACTTCGTCAGGCGCTGGCCGGAGTCGATCGTCTGAGGTTGAGGAATCGAGCATCGCGATGACGGAGTACTCACTGGGCAGGCAGTCGAGCGTGCACTCGATCCGGTGCACGGAACAGACGTGGATCGGCGCGAAGGCGCGCGCTGATCGGGAAGGCGTCACAACGAACTTTGCGATCACCGAGATTCTCGAGGGTTACGCCCTCGAGCGGATCGATCTGCCGTCGGTGTCGCGCCCCACGAGCAATGCGTCGGATGCCGCAACCTCCACCCACTCGATTCGGTCGACCGACGACGTGTGGGAACGCGCGAAAGTTCGTGCCAGGTCCGCCCGAACGAACATGAACCGGGTCATCGAGGCGATCATGCTCGGCTACGCGAACGACCTGATGGATCTGCCGACCGTCGAGAAGACCTGGACTGCGACGCGCTCGCCACAGCAGCCACACTGACCCCCGAAACGCGTCGACCTAGCCGCCGGGCACGGGCACGACCCGTCCAGTCGCACCCATGGAGTCGAGGAACACCAGCTCCGCGCGCGCCCGCTCCCCCGTCGCCGCCTCGAGCGCGCGCACGTAGGCGTCGAGCTGCGGTTTGTAATAGGTCGCCCGCTCGGCGAGGGTCGCGGCATCCCGAATCGTGTCGGTCTTGTAGTCGACGATCACGAGGTCACCCGACTCGTCGCGGAAGACAAGGTCGATGAAGCCCTCGAGCACGAGCCCGTCGTCTTCGACCGTGCCGACGTAGAGCTCGCTCCAATGCTCGCGCGCGAAGGCGTCGCGCACGATCTCGGTCGCCAGCGCCGACCGGACGAACGACGCCACGGCGCCAGCGAGATCCGGGACGCCTTCCGCCAGCGCCTGGGCCGACGCGACAGCGTCAACCAAAGCCGAATCGCCGCCGACCGCCTGCAGCGTGCCGTGCACCGCGCGCCCGATGAGGTTGCCGTACCGGCCCTTCATCCAGGGCGCGAGCTCGACGTCGCGAGCGCCCTTGGCTCGCCCGGCGACGACATCCGCAGACTCCGAATCGCCGTCCGCCAACGCCTCGGCAAGAGCCCACACGACCTCGGGCTCGGTGCCCTCCAGACCGGATGCCGTCCGCGCGGAAGGCGCGCGGGAGCGCCGGCGGGCGGCATCCGTCTCCGCAGCCCACGACTCCCACGAGGGTCCGGGGCCCGGTGCGGGCCGCGTCACCGCTGAGGGCAGATCGCCGGAACCGCCCTCGAAGACGGTCACGCCCGGCGCCTCCAGCGCACCCGCGTTGACGAAGATCTCGGCCGCTGTCTTCTGATCTCCGTCGCGCTCAGCACGGTGGAGCGACACGACAAGGTGGTCGCGGGCGCGGGTCGCGGCCACGTACAGCAGGCGTCGGCGCTCCTCGCCGTCCATCTGCTCATCGAGCGGCGCCGCCTCGGCGAAGTCGTTGGTCTCGATCGAGCCCGACAGGTGCACGGAGTAGCGGCGGTCACCCCAGAGCAGTCGCACGCCGTTCTGCCGGCGCGGGTGGCTCGTCATACCGGACAGCACGACCATCCCGAACTCGAGGCCCTTCGCCCCGTGCACGGTCATGATCCGGACGACGTCGAGATCGGTCTCGGGCAGCAGCGATTCGGCGACCCTCGCGGAATCCCCCGCCTGGTGGGCGGCCCACGCGAGGTACTCCCGCAACCCGCCGTGCTCGACATCCGACCAGGCGCGCGCTTGATCGATGACGAACCGCACCCGCCCCCACTGATCACGGGCACGGGATGAAGGCTCCGTGGCGGTCGCGGCTTCGAGCACACGCCGGTCGACGGCGAGACTGGTAAGCAGCTCAGCGGGCGTCGCCCAGCGACTGCCGCGGAACAGCTCGTTCAGATACGTCATCGCACGGCCGACCGGGGTGTCCGCCAGCTCGTCCTTGACCGGCGCACTCACGGTGAAGCCGCCGCCATCGCGCTTGTACGCGAAGAGATCATCGTCGCCGCAGCCGAACAGCGACGAGCGCAGCGCCGTCACGCAGGAGAGCTGATCGCTGGGGTCGGCGACCGCGCGCGCCGCCGCCATGAGCGATCGGATCTCGGTCGACTGGTAGACGAGCGAGCTCGACTCGGTGCGGTAGGCGATGCCTGCCGAATCGAGTGCCTGCTCCAGCGCAGGCAGGGACGTGCGGGCCGGAATCAGGATCGCGATGTCACGCGCGGTGATCGGGCGCCACTCCTTCGCCCGCTCGTCGAAGACGGTCCAGCCCTCTGCAAGGGCGGTCCGGATGACGGATGCCACATCCGCCGCTTCCGCCTCTCGCTGCGGTCCGACTAAGGTCCCCTTGGCGTGCGCCACAGCACCGAGGGCGGTTACCGAGGCCCCCGAGAACGCCGTGCTCCCGGCCGGATCGAGCGCGCGGTGGGCGCTCAGCGCCTCGTACGCCGGCTGCGCGCCCGGCTTCTCCTGAATCACGACGCCGAAGACGGCGTTCACCCAGTCGAGGATCGGGGGCACCGTGCGGAAGTTCGTGACGAGCGACAGTCGGCGTCCGAGTCGCTGGCCCGCGTCGAGGTACGTGGAGATGCTCGCGCGCCGGAAGCGGTAGATCGACTGCTTCGGGTCGCCGACGACGAACAGGGAGCCGGCGGGCACCGCGACGTCTCGCCAATCCTCAGCAACGGCCTCCCGCCCGCCGGCGATCCGCACGGCGAGCTCGATCTGGATCGGGTCGGTGTCCTGGAACTCATCTAGCAGCAGCCGTCGGTACGTCGCCTGCAGCTCGGCCCGTGCGTCTGCGTTCGTGCGCAGCAGGTCGCGCGATGCGACGAGCAGATCGTGGAATTCGAGGGCGCCGGATGCGACGCGCGCACGTGCGTCGTCAAGCACCGCGGCCGCGATCCACCGTGCGAGCGGGCGGAGCGCCGCGTCGCCGTACGCCTTCGCCACCGCAGACGCGTCAAGAGCAAGCTCCTTGCACTCGTTCTTGAGACCCGGCAGATCGGGCCAGTTCCCAGCTCGGCCGCCACGGCCGAGCTTCAGTCCGCCGAGGTCGCACACGAGCGCGAATCGCTCGCGGTCGTCGCTCGCCCCCGAGAAGGCGGTCACCCAAGCGGTGACCTTGCCGGTGACGCCGAGGAAGAGGTCGGAGT
>NZ_JBFUFC010000266.1:0-3888 GCF_056403635.1 Microbacterium sp. P2_F9
GGTCTGCCCCTTCGGGATCGAGTTCCGCCCGTGCTTGGCGAACCACTCCGCCTCGGGCTCGGTGATCGTGTACTCCATGACGGGCACGATGTTGGTCTCCTCGTCCGGCAGGTGCACGGCGATGGCCGCGTTCACGCCGCCGAGCGCCGTGAGCACGGGCTCGGCATCCGTCGCCGTCGCCGAAGCCCGCCATGCCGGCAGCGCGCGATCGAGCGCGGTGAGGTGCACCAGGAGTTCGGCGTGCTGCGCCTTCATGCGCTCGACATGGACCGTGCACGACGGCGCGCGCTCTTCGAGCGGTCCCCACAGGCGCTGGTCCTCGCCCTCGTGATGCGCGTGCAGGCCGGTCGATATGGTCTCGAGCTGAGTCGCCACCGCCGCCGCATGGGCGGTGTCGCCCTCGCGGACGCCGCCGACGAGGTCTGGTCCCTCGCCGAAACTCCGACGGAACATCCGGTGGATCTCGATCATCCCGCTCGCGTCGCACGTCTTGGCCTTCGCCGGGACATCGCCGCTCGGCGGCAGCGGAGTTGCGGGCATGCTGGATCCTCCAGATCCTGGCCCCCCCCAGGGGCCTGTCGCGACCATAGTCCCGCGCATGCCGTCGCCGGAAGAGGATCATCCCTGCGATGTAGCCGGATGCCTCTCCCGGCCGACGCGCGCAGGACCGGCCGGTTCGTACCGTCGGAGCATGGAACTCACAACGACCGACCTGGGCCTCGCCGCGCGGGTGCAGCAGCTCACCAAGACCTACGGCGCGGGCGGCAGTGCCGTGACCGCCCTCGACGCGCTCACCGTCGGCATCCGCCGAGGCGAGTTCACCGCGATCATGGGGCCGTCCGGATCGGGCAAGTCGACGCTCATGCACATCATGGCGGGATTGGATGCCCCGACCCAGGGTCGCGCCTGGATCGGCGACACCGAGATCACGGGGCTCAGCGACCTCGAGCTGACGATCCTCCGGCGCCGCCKGGTGGGGTTCGTCTTCCAGGCGTTCAACCTCGTGCCGACCCTCGACGCGATCGCCAACATCACCCTCCCGTTCGACCTCGACGGCCGCCGCCCATCGGCGCTGGAGCGCGCGCGGATCGACGGCCTCGTCGAGACCCTCGGCCTCGCCGACCGGCTCCGGCATCGCCCGCACCAGCTGTCCGGCGGGCAGCAGCAGCGCGTCGCGATCGCCCGCGCGCTCGCCACGGCACCCGACCTCGTGTTCGCCGACGAGCCCACCGGCAACCTCGATTCGCGCAGCGGCCGAGAGGTGCTCGGGCTGCTGGCGGCGGCGAGCCGCGACCATGGCCAGTCGATCGCGATGGTCACGCACGACCCGGTCGCGGCGAGCCACGCCGACCGCGTCATCTTCCTCGGCGACGGGCGGATCGTGGCCGACAAATCGCGCCAGACCGCGGAGGAGATCTCGGCGTACATGCTCGCCTCCGAGCTCGGCGTCGATCCGACCGTCGTGGACGAGGTGCGGGCATGACCGCCGCAGCCCTCGACGCCCCGCGGATCCGAGCCGGCGCGGCCGAGGCATCCGTCCGCTTCTCGTGGCTGCGTGAACGCGGGATGGGCGCGAGCGTGCTCGTCGCGGCGATCTCCACGGCGTTCGGCGTCGTGCTGCTTTCGGCGACGGCGTACATCGGCGCGATGCTGCGCGCCCACCCGTTCATCGGCGGCAGCGGCACGCTCGCGTTCGTCCTGAGCTTCATGACCTTCCTGCTCGTCGGCGTCGCGGTCTACGTCGCGTCGATCGTGACCGCGAACACCTTCGCGACCGTCGTCGCCGGCCGCACCCGCCGCATCGCGCTGCTGCGGCTGATCGGCGCCTCGGCGCGGTCGCAGCGCACCGAGATCGCGCGCCAGGGTCTCGTCGTCGGTGTCATCGGTGCGGTCCTCGGCCTCGCCGGGGGCCTCGCGATCGCGGCGGCCGGGTCGTGGCTGGCGGGACGGATGCTGGGGCTCGGCGACATCCCGTACGCCCTCGTGCGTGCGGAGCTGCTGCTGCCCGCGCTCGTCGTCGCACTCACGACGTGGGCGGCCGCCTGGGCCGGATCGCGCCGGGTGCTGACGGTGACGCCGCTGCAGGCGCTCGGCGGGTCGGTGGAGGCCTCCCACGACGCCGTCGTGCACCGCACCGGGCGGAACGTCGCGGCGCTGGTGCTCTTCATCATCGGCGGGGCGCTGCTTGCCCTCGGGATCCTCGCCGGGCTCGTCACCCCGCTGGGCGTCGCGGTCGCGTTCGTCGGCGGCATCCTCTCGTTCACCGGATTGGCGCTCGGCGCCACGCTCGTGATGCCCCCTGCGCTGCGTCTCGTCGGACGCCTCTTCGGTGGTTCGACGACCGCGCGCCTGGCCGCCGAGAACGCGCTGCGGTATCCCGAGCGGTCGAGTCGGATGGCGATCGGCGTCGTGATGGGCGTGACGCTCGTGACGATGTTCGCCGTCGCGATCGAGTCGACGAAGGCCGTCATCACCGCCGCCAACGGGGGTGCGCTGCCCGAGCAGATGGGAACGCTTCTCGACTCGTTCGCGGCCATCATGATGGGCCTCGTCGCCGTATCTGCGGTGATCGCCGGAGTCGGCCTGGTCAACCTGCTGACTCTCGGGGTGGTGCAGCGTCGCCGCGAGCTCGGCCTGCTGCGGGCGCTGGGCGTCTCGAACGGGCAGGTGCGCAGGATGGTGCTGCTCGAAGCCGCGCACATCACGATCACGGCGACCGTGACCGGGCTGCTCCTCGGGGTGCTCTACGGCTGGGCGGGCGCGCAGTCGCTGCTCGGCTCGGTGCCGACGAACCCCGACGCGCCGGTCGTGGCGACCTTCGTCTGGCCCGCGGTGCCGTTCTGGCCGATCCTCGTGATCGTCGTCGCGACCGCGGTGCTCACCCTCGTCGCTGCGGTCGTGCCGACCCGGCTCGCCACCCGCGTAGCCCCGGTCGAGGCGCTCGCCGAGTAGATCCGGCGGCCGGCTCGGGACCGGTCGCCGACGGGATGCCGCGGTCAGGCTTCGGCCGCGGCATCCTTCTTCACGAGTTCGGGATCCGCTTCCGTGAGTTCCGGGTCGTGGGCCCAGCCCGGCGCGAGCGCGCGCACCCGCGTGGCGCGCCACTGCCACATCGACCACAGCACGGGCCACAGGATCGGTGCCATCGCGCCGCCGATCACCAGGCGATCGCGCCACAGCGTGCGGCTCGGGTCGCCCGGCACGGGGGAGACCGCGATCTGGTGGTCCCAGACGTCGAGCTCGGCGAGCGGTCCCGACAGCGGGATGCCGCTGTCCCGGAAGATCCGGACCTGCCCCGCAGCGGGGCCCGGATCGGTGACCGTCCGGTCGCTCACGTGGATGAGCTGCCGGCCCATCGGGATGAGACCGCCGAGCAGCAGCTGCACCGCGACCTCACCGCCCGGCTCCCAGCTGGTCGGCAGACCCGTGGGGTCGAGCGGGTCGAGGTCGATGAGCGGGCCGTACAGCTCGGCGACAGCCCGAGGGGAGTGCAGCGCCCGCCACGCGGCATCCGCATCGCAGTCGATGATCAGCTTCTGCAGCACACGCATGACCTCAGTGTCGCACTCGAGGTGGCTCAGCCGGTCGCCGCTTACGCTGGACGGATGCCTGCCACGCCCGACGCCTTCGATCAGTCGACCTACCAGGTGCGTCTGGAGTGGGGCACCGAGGGGCTCGCCCGGCTCGCACCCGCCGACGTGGTCGTCGTGGTCGACGTGCTGCGGTTCTCGACGACGGTGATCCGCGCGCTCGAGGACGGCGTCGAATCCCGTCTCATCGAGGGCCGCTCCTCGTCGATCAACGGCGCGGTCGTGGCCGAGGCCGCGGCAGGCACCGGTGTCGTGCTGCTCGGCGCCCTGCGCAACGCCTCCGCGGTCGCGGCGGCGG
>NZ_JBFUFC010000267.1:0-3883 GCF_056403635.1 Microbacterium sp. P2_F9
ATGCCCAGGCGGGTGGACCTGGATGTCGCGCTGGTGTGCACTCGATAGAAGACTGTGGGCTGGTCGACGGAAGGGATCGGCGCCAGGCGCGCGACATTGACGAGAAGCCAGTAGTCATCCATCGCAGGGGCATGGGGGGCGAAGCCGCCCGCGAGGCGAAGCAGAGCAGGATCCGAGACAAAGCTCGTGGTCACAGAGATCGGTCCCCGCAGCACGGTGCGCACGTCGTTGACATGTACCTCCCCGCTCCCTGTGGCATCCACGCCGTCGACGAGCGCAGCCAAGGCACCGGCGCCGGGCACGCGAATGCTCGCCCAGCCGCCGGCGAGCTCATCCATGGCGCGCAGGCGGTCGCCCTCCTCGAGCGTCGAGAATGCCACCTCGCGAACGAAGACGATGGGAGTATCCGGATTCTGGTCGAGCCACGCCATCGTCCGATGGAGATGCTCTGGATGCCACAGATCATCCTGATCGAGGAATGCCACCCACTCACCCGTGACGAGGCTCAACCCATGATTGCGTGCGACGGCGACACCGCGATTCGGCTGAGATACGACGGTCGCCCCGACTGGATGCGTACGAGCGATGTCACCCCCGTCGTCTGTCGAGCCATCGTCGATCACGATCACCTGGGTCGCCGGCAGCGATTGAAACTGGATCGAGGTCAACGTCTCCGCGATGTGCTCCGCGCCGTTGTAGAGCGGCACGACCACCGAAACCGTGGGCGGCGAGGTCGTCGAGCCGGAACCCATCCCGGACGCCTCAGCCGCGGCGTCCGCGTTGGCTGGGCACGCGTCCCTCCGACGGAGGTGCTTCGGACGGATCAACGTCACCGAATACCTTGCCGAGATCGAACGCCTCATCAGCGAGCGGGCTCGAAGTTGCAGGACGACCTGGGGTGGCGTCCTCGCGACGGTATCCGTAGGAGTATGCCGAGGAGTCCACGCTCTTGATCGGTGCCTTGTTGAGAACCACGCCCAGCGCTCTTCCTCCGGCTTTCGTGATGGTGTTGAGCGACCTCTCCAGCAATTCGTATGTCGTCTTGCCCAGGCTCACGACCACGATCGCGCCATCGGCCTGATGGGTCAGCACCGCGCCATCGGTGACAGGGAGGAGCGGCGGGGCATCGATGATCACCGTCGCGTGCTCGGCCAGGTCGTCGATGAGCTTTCGCATCCGTTCGGAACCGAGAACCTCGCTCGGGTTCGGCGGGGTGCTTCCGGCCGTCAAGATGAACAGGTTGTCGTAGCGGGGGGTCCGCTGGAGGACGTCCGCGATCTCTGCGCGCCCTGACAGGACATCACTCAACCCTGCGCCGCCGGGAAGCCCCATCGTCTTGGCCACCGTCGATCGTCGCAGGTCGCCGTCGATCAGCACTACGGGTTTGCCGCTGGCCGCCAGGGTGGCGGCGAGATTGCAGGCGATCGTCGACTTTCCGTCGCTGGGTACGGGACTCGTGACCACGATTGTCCGGGGGGGATTGTCGACGTCCATGAACTGCAGGTTCGTGCGGAGGGAGCGCAGCGCCTCCGCAACGGAAAACCGAGAAGCGGACTCGGAGAGGGTGGTGGCGTCGAAGATTCGAGCGTCGCCCATGTCGGCGAGCGGGATGGTCCCGACGACCGGGATCCCTGTGCGAGATTCGACGTCGTCGGCACTGCGGATGCGGCGGTCGGAAGCGGTTCGCATGAGCGCGAACGCGATGCCCACCCCGAGGCCGAGGACCCCGCCGACGATGAGGGAGGTGCGAAGTTCCGGGAACAGCGGGGTGCTGGGCAGAACGGCGGATTCCTTGACCGAGATCGTGATGGGGGCGGATCCGGCGGTGCCATCTCCTTCGGTCTGATCGATCGCCGCTGACAACGACGTGAGCCAAGCCTCGGCGAGGGCGGCGGCCTCCTCGGGCGTCTCGCCTGTCGCGGTCACGCGGATCATGTTGGTCTCAGGAGGGTTGTCCAGCGCGATGCGAGTGACGACCTGATTGGCGGTCGCATCCAGCCCCAGCGCTGCGACCGCGCCGTCAGCGACGACCTTCCATGTTCCCATCGCCATGTAGGTGGCGATCTTCGAGGCGGCATACCCGTCGTATTGGGGACCCAGCACGAGGTTCTGACTCTGGTTCTCTGCGTCGGTTTCGGCGAACGCCTTGGTCTGGACCAGACCGATGGCGGTGGCTTGGTATACGGGCGTCTGAAGCAGGTACCAACCGAACGCGGTAGCGAGACCGACGAGGGTCATGAGGAGAATCGCGAACCAATGTCGTCGCAGGCCGCGAAGATATTCCCGCAACTCCATGGGCCCTCCAGATGTTTTAGTCTCCCGACCGCGGCGCCCCAATGTCGCACGGAAGTGGCTCTATCGTACGTCACGCCCCCGCGGGGTCAGGCGTCTGTCCGGTACTCACCGTTCGGCCGCGGCGGCGCGACCCCAACGGGAGAACGAGATCAGCTGTGAAAGCGCGCGTTCGGCGGAGGTCAGCGTCCAACGACTGTGCCCCGAGACAGATGCCGGCGATCACGAAGGGGATGGAGACCTGGGCCGCGACCCAGAACAGGTCGAACTGCGCTTGCACGATGCGACTGCCGATCGCCGCGATGGCGAGCGTCCCGAATCTGGGGTCCACGCGCCATAGCACGACGAAGAATCCGATCCCCATCACGATGAAACCGAGAAGTCCGACCACCCCGGCCGAGACGGCGACTTCAAGTTCCGCCTGTGGTGGCTGAAAGGCCGACGAGACATTGGTGTACCAATAGCGAAGGCCATGACCGAAGATCGGAGACTGCTTCCAGAACGCGTAGACCTCTCTGAACCAGTCAAGGCGCTGATACACCGAATTGAACTTGTTCTGGGACTGCACTTGATCGACGACTGTTGTGGTGA
The DNA here is from genome assembly GCF_056403635.1 of Microbacterium sp. P2_F9. Lineage (NCBI taxonomy): Bacteria > Bacillati > Actinomycetota > Actinomycetes > Micrococcales > Microbacteriaceae > Microbacterium > Microbacterium sp. P2_F9. The sequence goes on from NZ_JBFUFC010000267.1 coordinate 2,884, forward strand.
CCAGCCATGCCGCCGGGATGAGGAGCAGGAGAGCCCAACGCGACCTGCCATGAACCCCCCTCCGCAGGACGACGAAGATGATCGCGACCACAAGCCCGATCAGCGCCTGCCTGGACTGCGTCATGACAATCGCGACGAGCAGAGTCCAGAAGACAGGCGTTCGCACGCGCCTCGCCCATCCGACCCAATCCGGATTCACGAACACCGCGAGCGCCATGAAAGCCATCACCGTACCGGCGAAGTTCTTGTGCATCGGAAAGGGCCACGACGGGTACACCTCGGCGAAATCGCCGCTGGCGTACTGGAACAGGGCGGTCCCGAATGTGCCGATTGCGATCGCCAGCGACCCCGCAAGCATGAGATTGAGGGCTGTCCGCGCGTACCCGGCTCGTGCAACCGCCCATCCCACGATGAGCGCACCTGAGATCAGGAGCCACGCATGGAACCATTCGACCGTGTTCGCGGTGAATGGGTTGACGATGACCGTGAACAGCGTCGTGAACTGGTAGACGAGATTGAGCACGAGCATCGCACGCATGGGGCGGCTGTACGGACGGTGGCCGAGCAGCACGGCGGTTCCGAAGGCCGCCGCGAGTGCGACGTCCGAGGCGGACAGATCCCCGGCGCCGAGACCCACGCGCCCGGAGATGAAGAGCACGGGCATCGCCATCAGTGCGACCGCCATCGGCTTCGAGAATGACAAGACCGTGCCGATGACGAGTACGCCGATGACGGCGGCCATCAGCACGCCGTTCTGCACACCACGACTGAGCAGGAAGTAGGCGCCCAGCACCGTGCCCGCGGCCAGGAGGGTCCATCGCCACGCGTCGCCCCAGAATTCGGCGAGACGGATCCGCACCATCTGCGCGCGCGCGCTTATTCCCATGGACAGCGCTCCTCTCGCACAGATCGATCGATTATCGCAGGTGGGTTCACTGCGGGCGGAGCATCAGTCCCTGGTCGACGAGTCGGTTGACGAATTCGTCGACCGACTCACGGA
>NZ_JBFUFC010000268.1:0-3875 GCF_056403635.1 Microbacterium sp. P2_F9
GGTTCCACCGGCGGGTCTGGTGTCCGAAGTGGACGCCGCTGTCGAGCAGCTGGCGAATGGTGACGACGGCCATGGCCGTTCTCCTGTCCTGGCGCTTGCGCGCCTCTTGCGGTTGATTGCGCCGGACCGTTCGGCCGGCGAGCCTGGTGCCCGGACACACGCCCACTCGCAGCGCTTTCGCTCTGGAGACCGATGGGTGTGATGCCGCGCGACGCCCTTCGACAAGCTCAGGGACCGGCGAACCGGTTAGTCGCGCATTGGGCACGCGGAGTCACCCCGCACAGCGGGATGCCTTTCCAGTGTATCAGCCGCCGTCTCCTCCCCCGCATCCAGGGTGGGCCGCTCCCCACGGCCTTCGTCAACGGGCGCCCGTGCACGTCGGAAGCGGGCGACCCTGAGCTGTGCCCCGTCTACTCACGCTCCCGGTCGTCGTCGCGCTGCTCGCCTTCAGCGTCTCCGCGGCATCGCCAACCGCCGATGCCGCGGCAGGTCTCGCTCGCCCCGCGGTCGGGCTCGAGCTCGGCACCTCTGCGCTGCGCTGGGTGTGGCCGGTGCATCCGGTGCGGATCGTGGTGGCGTACATCGCCCCCGCGCATCGCTTCGGGCCGGGGCATCGCGGGATCGATCTGGCTGCCGCCGCGGGTGCCGAAGTCCGCGCCCCCGCCGACGGAGTGATCGCTTTCACGGGGAGCATCGCCGGCCGCGGGGTCGTCACGATCGACCACGACGGTGGGCTCGTCACCACCCTCGAACCGGTCGATGGTGCGGTGGCCGTCGGCCAGCGGGTGGACAGGGGCCAGAGGGTCGGCGTGACTTCGGTCGGCGGGCATGCGCCGCCTGGGACGATCCACTTCGGCGTGCGGCTGAGCGGCGAGTACGTCAACCCGCTGCTGCTGTTCGGCGCACTGCCTCGCGCGGTGCTGCTGCCCTGCTGCGACTGACTCCGGATGCCGCGACTACGCCCTCGGGTGAGCCAGCCGGTAAACCGCGGCGAGACGTTCGCTGGACACGTGGGTGTAGATCTGGGTGGTGCCGAGACTCGCGTGGCCGAGCAGTTCCTGAACCGTGCGCAGGTCAGCGCCCCCGTCCAGAAGATGGGTCGCGGCGGAGTGGCGGAGGGCGTGCGGCCCTGCGGCGCCGCCGACGATCGGGCCGAGGGTGCGGGCGACGAGATCGTAGACCGCGCGGGATCCGAGCCGGCCTCCGCGGGCGCCGAGGAACAGCGGACGATCGGCGGTGGACGATGCGCGACGGGCGGTGAGCGCGGGCCGGCCGCGCACGAGATAGGCCTCCAGCGCCTTCGACGCCGGCAGACCGTACGGCACCACGCGCTCCTTGTCTCCCTTTCCGGTCACGCGTGCCGTGCGGCGCTCGGGATCAAGGTCGTCTATGTCGAGGCCGCACAGCTCCGAGACACGCACCGCCGAGCCGTAGAGCAGCTCGAGGATGGCGTGATCCCGCAGCGCGATCGGATCGCCGCCGGATGCCGCGCGGGAGAGCTCATCGAGCAGGGACGACAGGGCGTCCGCGGCGGCCACCTTCGGGAGTGTCCGCCCACGCTTCGGCGAGACGAGTCGGAGCGACGGGTCCGACGTGACATGGCCGTGCTCCAGCGCCCAGGAGAACAGCCCCCGCACGRCCGCCGTACGCCGGGCGATCGTGGAACGCGCATCGCCGCGCTTGGTGGCCGCCCACAGCCACTCGCGGAGCAGCTCGAGATCGACATCCTCGAACTCGGTGGAGCCGGCGCTCGCGGCGAAATCGGCCAGGTCGGAGCGGTAGGCGCGCACGGTGGCATCGGACAGTCGCCGGACGTCGCGCAGATAGGCGGTGTACACCTCCGCCGCTTCGTCGATCCGCATACGGCCAGCATGCCCGCATCGGCCGACACCTGGTCCGCGGCGCTCCGCGCCCTGGCACAGGTCAGCCCACCGGAACCTTCCGCCAGCCCTGCGGCCCACCCTGCACGAGGCCTTCGAGTGCGAGGAGACCCAGCAGACTCTCGATCGCCGCAACGCTCATGCCGCTGCGCCGCGCGACGTCGGTCACGTCGCGCCATGCGCGGGTGCTGAGCGCGTCTGTCGCCCGCGTGCGGTGGTCGGTCCAGGGCCGGCCGTCGTCGGCGCCCATCGTGAACAGCGCCTCGTCGACAGCCTGCGCCCCTGGCTCGACCAGTCCGAGCAGCTCTCGCACATCGGCGCCGTCGGTGATGCAGGCGGCACCGAACTCGCGGAGCAGCCGGTGGCACCCGGCCGAGGCGGCGCTGGTCACCGGCCCCGGCACGGCTCCGAGGGGGCGTCCGAGTGACACGCCGTGCCCTGCCGTGTTGAGCGAGCCGCTGCGCCACCCTGCCTCGACCACCACCACGGCACCGGCCAAAGCGGCGATCAACCGATTCCGCTGCAGGAACCTCCACTTCGTGGGCGCGGAGCCGCAGGGCACCTCGCTGATCACCGCACCCGTGGCGGCGATGCGGTCGATCAGCTGCGCATGCCCGACCGGGTAGGAGCGGTCTGCGCCGCCGGCGAGGAGGGCCACGGTGAGGCCGCCGACGGCCAGCGCGGCGCGGTGGGCGGCCCCGTCGATCCCGTACGCCGCGCCCGACACGATCGGCACTCCCCCGCCGGCCAGGTCGGACGCGATCTCGACCGCGACGTGCTCGCCGTACGACGTCGCCGCCCGAGCCCCGACCACCGCCACCGACGGCCGGAGGCGACGGAGCGCCCCGACGTCGCCGCGCACCCAGAGGCACACCGGCGCGTGCGCGCCGAGGTCGTCAAGCTGGTCCGGCCAGTCCGGATCGGCCGGACCGACGAGGCGAATGCTCTGGCGCCGGGCGGTCTCGAGCGCGGTCGCCAGCGGATCGGCGGCCAGCCGCGGCTGCCATCGCTTCCACGCTTCGGTGAGCTCCCGCAGCGACAGTCCACCCAGCTGGTCGCGCGGTGGTCCCGCGAGCAGAGTGCGCAGCGCCCCCTCGGCGCCGAGAGTCTCGATCAGCCGACCGGCGATGCCGTCGCCGGGCTCGACGAGGTGACTCCAGACCGCTCTCGACCACCGATCGACGATCGCCTCGTCGCTCAGTTCGTCGATGCGGACGATGCCGGCGAGCTGCTGCCTGGCATGCCGAGCGCTCAGATCCAATGCCTTCATTGTGTGATCCCCTTCTTCAGATACAGCGCCCGGCCGATCTCGGCAGCGCCCAGACGGTCGCTGCCGGCGATATCCGCGATCGACCACGCGACGCGCAGCACCCGGTCGTAGCCCCGCAGCGTCAGCGCTCCGCGATGGAGCGCCGCATCGAGCAGGCGGCGCACCTCGGGGTCTGGCGCGAGCGGTCCCTGGCGCAGCCACGTGCCCGGCACCTGCGCGTTGAGGCGCCATGGCGTGCCGGCGAGCCGTGCCGCGGATCTCGCGCGCGCCTCGCGCACGCGCTCTCGGGCGGTCGCCGTGGTGACCGTCTCGCCCCCGGCCGTCACCGCGTGCGCGACAGCGACCCGGGCGAGCGAGAGCTCGATGTCGATGCGGTCCAGGAGCGGGCCGGAGAGCCTCCCGAGATAGCGGCGGATCGCCATCGGCGGGCAGCTGCATGAGCCGCCCTTGACGCCGTAGTCGCCGCACGGGCACGGGTTGGTCGCGAGCACGAGCTGGAACCGTGCGGGGAATGAGGCGGTGGCGCCCGCACGGTGGATCACGATGGCTCCGCTCTCCAGCGGCTGACGCAGCGCATCCAGCGCGTTCGACGGGAACTCGCCCGCTTCGTCGAGGAACAGGACTCCCTCGCTGGCGCGGGCGATCGCGCCCGGTCGCACCACCCGGGATCCGCCGCCGACCAGGGCCGCGACGCTCGCCGAGTGGTGCGGAGCCTCGAAAGGCGG
>NZ_JBFUFC010000269.1:0-3865 GCF_056403635.1 Microbacterium sp. P2_F9
GCCATAGCGAGAGGGAAACGCCCGGTCCCATACCGAACCCGGAAGCTAAGCCTCTCAGCGCCGATGGTACTGCAGGGGGGACCCTGTGGGAGAGTAGGACACCGCCGGACTTCTTTCGAGAAATGGCCACCCAACGCTGGGTGGCCATTTCACGTTAACGCGCACAATCATTGTCGAGTGAGTTCCCACCGATAGAGAACGTCGGGTTCGCGCTCGTCATTGTCGCCGTCGGTGCTGCGCACTTCGACGAAGCCGCGCCGTTCGTAGAAGGTGCGGGCTCGGGTATTGCGCTGGAACGCCCAGAGCTGCAGATCCTCGGCCGTGCTCTCCTGCGCAAGGCGCAGCAGCCGCGATCCCACGCCCTGGCCTTGTGCCGACGTGGCGATGTAGAGGTGATTCACCCAGCCGGGGCTGAGCGCGAGCACGCCGAGAAGCACTGCGTCGTCCGTCGGGCTGACTGCAACCGTCACGTCGTCGGAGGGCAGCAGGACCCCCGCAACCCACCCATCGTCTTCCTCCAGGGTGTGGATGACCGCGAGCCAGGGCATCGCCTCGGCTCTCGACTGGCGGATGAGCCGGGCGATTGCCGGTGCATCCGCGAGGCGCGCGCCCCTGATGATCTCGCTCGTCGTCATGATCGACACGCTAGCGCGCGCCCCTCGTGAGGAACACCGTGCCGACCCCTACCTCTTCGGCTGAGGTATAGTCCATATGGACTAAACGTCACGGACTATTCGGTCCCACCCTCTTCCCCACGCAAAGGCTCATCATGAGAGACGCCGTCGATCGCCTCACCCCGCTGGCGGTGATGGTGCTCGCGCTGCTCGGCGAAGGCGACATGCATCCGTACGAGATGATCCGGCTCATGCGGCAGCGGCGGGACGACCGGCTCGTGCCGATCGCGAACGGCACTCTCTACCACACGGTCGCGCGGCTGGAACGGACCGGGCTCGTCGCCGAGGTCGGCGTCGACCGTGACGGCAACCGTCCCGATCGCACCACCTACACACTCACTCCGCGTGGCAGCGATGCCGTCTGCGAATGGGTGCGGCGCGAGCTCGCGCGCATCGATCACCCCGCGGAATTCCGCGTCGCACTCGCCGAATCGCACAATCTCGACCGCGACGAGGTGATCGGGCTGCTGCGCCTCCGCCGTGCCGCTCTCGCCGCGTCGCTGGAAACACTGCGCGAAGGTCGCGCCGCGGCGGTCGAGAAGGGCGTCCCCGAGCAGTTCCTGCTCGAGGTCGAGCGTGCCGTGCTGCTGCAGGGCGCCGACCTCGCCTGGCTCGACGGAATCCTCGAGCGCCTTGAAACCCACAGCTTCTCGTGGGGAGCGGTCATCGCGCCGACCCCGCACTATCTCGAATCCCGAAAGGCCGCACGACTATGACAGAGCAATCGACGGATGCCGCGGCATCCGCTCCTCTCGGGGAACCCCGCCTGATCACGGGCGTCAACAAGACGCAAGGACCCAAGAACCCGTGGCCGGCCCTGTGGGCCCTCGTCATCGGGTTCTTCATGATCCTCGTCGACACGACGATCGTCTCGGTCGCGAACCCGGCGATCAAGGCCGCGCTCGACCCCGACAGCGCGAACCTCGACAACGTCGTGTGGGTCACGAGCGCGTACCTGCTGGCGTATGCGGTGCCGCTGCTGATCACGGGGCGCCTCGGCGATCGCTTCGGACCCAAGCGCATCTACCTCATCGGACTCGTCGTCTTCACCCTGGCTTCGCTCGGCTGCGGACTGTCGGGCACGCTGACCCTGCTGATCGTCGCGCGTGCGGTGCAGGGCCTCGGCGCGGCGCTCATGACCCCGCAGACGATGGCCGTCATCACCCGCACCTTCCCGCCCGCGAACCGCGGCGCTGCCATGGGTCTGTGGGGTGYGACCGCCGGTGTCGCGACGCTGGTCGGACCGCTGGCCGGCGGGCTTCTCGTCGACGGCCTCGGGTGGGAGTGGATCTTCTTCATCAACATCCCGGTCGGCATCGTCGCGTTCGTGATGGCCGCGATCCTCGTGCCGAACCTGCCGACTCACCCGCATCGCTTCGACATCCTCGGTGTGCTGCTCAGCGCTGTCGGCCTCTTCCTCATCGTCTTCGGACTGCAGGAGGCGCAGCACTACGACTGGGGTGTGATCTGGGGCCCCATCACCGTGTGGGGCATGATCATCGCGGGCGTGCTCGTCATGGGGATCTTCATCTGGACTCAGGCACGCACGAAGAACGAGCCGCTCGTCCCGCTGGAGCTGTTCAAGGAGCGCAACTTCAGCGTCTCGAACATCGCGATCTCGACGGTCGGATTCACGGTCACGAGCATGTCACTGCCCCTCATGTTCTTCATCCAGCTTGCGCTCGGCCTGACGCCGACCCAGTCCGCACTGCTCCTCATCCCGATGGCGGTGCTGTCGGGCGTCCTCGCCCCCTTCGCAGGCAAGCTCCTCGATCGCACCGATCCCCGATTCCTCCTGGTGCCCGGGCTGCTGGCGGTCGCCGGGTCGCTGTTCTGGTACTCGGCGATCATGAACGTCGATACCCCGGTGTGGATGTTCCTCCTTCCTTCGGCGCTGATGGGCATCGGCAACGCGGGCATGTGGGGTCCGCTCGCGACGACGGCGACCCGCGGCCTCCCGATGAAGCAGGCGGGCGCCGGCGCGGGCATCTACAACACGACGCGCACCGTCGGCTCGGTGATCGGCTCGGCGGCCATCGCAGCCTTCATGCAGGGTCGCCTCGAGGCGAACCTCCCCGGTGCGTCGCAGGCCGCCAGCGGCTTCGGCGGCGGCACCCTGCCGCCGTTCGTGCTGGAGGGATTTTCCACGGCGATGGCGCAGTCGATCCTGCTGCCGGCCAGCGTCATCCTGGTCGGGCTGGTCGCGGTGCTCTTCCTGCGCCGCCCGCTGGTGCTCGACAAGCACTGAGTTCTCCCACCCGCGACCCGCACGCAGGCCTGAGGCCTGCGTGCGGGTCGCGGCACTTCCGGGAGCGCGCGAGCGGGTGCCGCAGCCGACGGTCAGTCGGGGTCGGCGGGGTCGATCGGCGCGTGGTGGTCGAAGCCGGCGGTCCCGCGCTTCCAGTAGCCGCTCATCGCGACCTGCTCCGCCGAGAGCCCGAGGGTGCGGCGCAGGTGCCGACGGAGGGCGACGAGAGCGGATGCCTCGCCCGCCGCGAAGACGAAGGTCGCGGCATCCGTTCCCACGCTGTCGAAGAGCGCGATGAGCGCATCGTCGCCGGAGCCTGCAGCCAGGGGGTGGACGCGGACGTCGCCGCGGCCGGAGGTCTCGGCGATGTAGTCATTGACCCAGCCGCCGTCGTCGGTCGTGATGGCGATGAGGTCGACCGCTGTCGCGGCGGGAACTTCCGCGGCCCACCGCGTGGCCGAGGGCAGCGCCGTCTCGTCGCACACGAGTACGAGCCGCGCAGCGCCTTGCGGCGCGCCCTTCGAGCCGCGCGGGCCGACGATGACGATCTCGTCGTCGATACGGGCCGCTGCCGCCCAGACCGCCGCCGGTCCGGGGGAGGGATGCAGGTAGAAGTCCAGGTCGACGGCGGCCCCGGCCCCGATGGTGACCACGCGCAACGGCGTGAAGTCGCGAGAGTGCACCGGGCCCTCCGGCCGGACGATGCCGTCTTCGGCGGGTCCGGCCGCAGTCGGGGCGACGAGTTCGCCGGTCGCCGGATCGGGGAAGAACACCCGGATGTGGTCGGACGGCCCGCCGCTGACGAAATCGCCGAAGTCTGGTCCGGTGACCCGCACCCGCAGGATCGCCGGCGCTACCTGCTCGACACCGATGACGCGCGCCCGACGGGCCGTGAACCGGTTGCGTCCACCCGCGCGGAAGAACGGCGAGGTCGGGTCGGCGC
>NZ_JBFUFC010000270.1:0-3860 GCF_056403635.1 Microbacterium sp. P2_F9
CATCACGCGCACCGGCAAGACCGACTCGCAGATCACGATCCAGCTCGCCTGGTCTGGCACCGCGGTGTACGGCAAGGACTACACGGTCACCGCCGTCGGCGGCACACTCAACAACAAGGGCACGGCCGTGACCCTCGCCAACGGCGTCACGACGGTGACGCTCACGCTCACGCCGCTCCGCGACACCTCCACCGAGCCGGCCGAGACGGTGATCCTCACGCTCGGCACCGGCACCGGCTACACGCTCCCCACGCAGAAGAGCCTCACCGGCACGATCACCGATGCCCCGGTGTCCGGTCCCGCGGCGCTCGGCGGCGGCTCGTCCGGTGCGCTGTCCGCTCAGCCGGTCTCGGCAGCCGTGGTGATCGAGATCGGGACGACGTTCCTCGGCACGGTCGCCGAGACGTCAGGCGCGCCGACCGGCGGGCCGACGCCCATCGATCGGGCGCCAGCTGCACCGCCATCGCCTACGCCGGTCGCGCTGGTCGTGCCGGTGCGCATGTCCGGCCGCGGCATCCGTCCGTTCGTCCGCTGAACGGGCCGCTAGCCTCGGAGCATGGCTGAGCGCTACACCCACGGACACCACGAGAGCGTGCTGCGATCGCACACCTGGCGGACGGTCGACAACTCCGCCGCCTACCTCGCCCCGCTGCTGCGGCCGGGGCTCACGGTCCTCGACGTCGGCGCCGGCCCTGGCACGATCACCGTGGAACTCGCCGAGCGCGTCGCACCCGGGCACGTGACGGGACTGGATGCCGCAGCCGACGTGGTCGCGCAGGCTGCCGCCCTCGCCGCCGACCGCGGGATCGGCAACGTCGAGTTCGTCGTCGGCGACGCGTACGCGCTCGACCGGCCGGCGGCCGGCTACGACGTCGTGCACGYGCATCAGGTGCTGCAGCATCTCGCCCGCCCGGTCGACGCGCTGCGGGAGTTCCGTCGTGTCCTCGCGCCGGGCGGAGTCGTCGCGGTGCGCGACGTCGACTACGAAGGCGTGATCTGGCACCCACGGGTGCCCGCGCTCGACGAGTGGCTCGATGTCTACCTGCGTACCCATCGGGCAGTGACGGGGGAGCCCGCCGCGGGCCGGCTGCTGAAGTCGTGGGCGCGGGCGGCCGGTTTCACCGAGGTCGTGTCATCGGCGTCGGTGTGGTTGTACGAATCTCCGGCCGAGCGGGAATGGTGGGGCGGGCTGTGGGCCGATCGTGCCCTGAAGTCCGCGTTCACAGGCCATGCGGTGACCCACGGCGTCACCGATCTTGCGGGTCTCGAGCGCATCGCGGACGGCTGGCGGGAGTGGGCCGCGGCCGAGGACGGCTGGCTGCTGATGCCGCACGGCGAGGTGCTGGCGCGCGGCTAGGCTGACCCGCGTGACAGAGCCTTCGCCCGAGCAGCTCCCCGCCCGCAGCCGCCTGGTGCACGACGCACTTCGCGCCACCGGTATTGCCGGAGACATCGTCGTGCTGCCGGATGCCGCGGCCACGGCTCCCCTCGCCGCGGCGGCGCTTGGGGTCGAAGTGGGAGCCATCGCGAACAGCCTCGTGTTCTGGTCCGACGGCGAACCGCTGCTGGTCATGACGAGCGGCGCCCACCGGGTCGACACCGCCGCGCTCGCGCGGCGACTCGGACGCGAGAAGATCCAGCGTGCGACGCCTGACCAGGTGCGCGAGGCGACCGGTCAGGCGATCGGGGGAGTGGCGCCGACGGGCCACCCCGCAGCGGTCACCACGATCGTGGACGAAGATCTCGCCGCCTTCCCCGAGATCTGGGCCGCCGGCGGCACCCCGCACACGGTCTTCCCGCTCACCTTCGACGAGCTCGTGCGGCTCACCGACGGCGCAGTCTCGAAGGTCGACGAGGACTGACCGCAGCGAAGCCAGACGCGCCGGGGTGGTTGGTCATCCCTTTTCCGCACCCTCCGTCACATTCATGATCCGCTTCTGGAAGATGAAGAACATCACGGCGACGGGGATCGTCATGATGGCGGCAGCCGCCAGTTTGAGCGGGAACTGGTTGCCCTGGCTCAGCTGGCCGGACGCCAGCGATGCGACGCCCTTCGTCAGCGTGGTGAGTGCGGGCGACTGCGTCGACACGATGAAGTGGTTCAGCTCGTTCCACGATCCCTGGAACGACAGGATGATGATCGTGATGAGCGCTGGCCGTGCCATGGGGAGCACGACAGACCAGAAGATCCGGAAAGCCCCCGCGCCGTCGATCCGGGCCTGCTCCTCGACCGACACCGGGATCGATTCGAAGAAGTTCTTCATGATGAAGATGCCTGCGGCGTCCACGAGGAGCGGCAGGATCATGCCGGCGTACGAGTCGTAGATGCCGATCTGGTTCAGCACCAGGAACTTGGGGATCAGCAGCACCACCCCGGGCACCGCCATCACCGCGACCACGGTCGCGAAGATCCAGGCCCGGCCGCGGAAGTGCAGCCGCGCGAGCGCGTAGCCGGCGAGTGACACGAAGAACACCCGGCCCAGGGTCACGAAGATCGTGACGATCGCGGAGTTCATGAACCAGAGCGGGAAGTCGCTGCGGGAGAAGAGCAGGTCGTACGCGGCGAACGACCACACGGTCGGGATCAGCGAGATCGGGTCGGCGGTGGCCTCGGCATCCGTCTTGAAAGAAGTCGCCACCTGCACGAGGAACGGATAGATGTAGATGATCGCCAGCACGAGCAGGATCGCATAGAGCAGCACCTGCCCGCCGACCGACTTCACGGTGAGGCTGCGCCGCCTGGGGGGAGCGGGCTGCGGCAGGACGACGGCGGTGTCGGCGACGGCGACAGGAGCGACGGTCATGGAGACGTTCCCTTCACGACGGCGGGGGTGGCAGCCGGCTGGACCGGCGGCTGACCCTTCACCTGGTACTGGCGGATGCGGCGCTTCGAGACGGGACGCTCGCGAAGCACCCAGCGCTGAAAGACCGTGAACACGATGATGATGAGGAACAGGATGAAGGCGATCGCCGATCCCTGCCCCCACTTCTGATTCTCGAATGCCGCCTGATAGGAGAGGTAAGCGGGGGTCAGGGTCGTCTTGGCCGGCCCACCTCTGGTGCCGGTGTAGATCTGGTCGAAGACCTGCCAGCATCCGATCAGCCCCAGCGTCAGCACGGTGAAGATGGTGACCCGGAGCTGGGGGAACGTGATGGACCAGAAACGCTGCCACCCGTTCGCGCCGTCCATCATGCCCGCTTCGCCGAGCTCGGAGCCGATGCTCTGCAGCGCCGCGACGAAGAGAAGCATGAATGTTCCGCTGGTCGTGAAGATGCCCATCAGGATGAAGGCGCTCATCGCGACGGATGGTCCCGCAATCCACTCCCACCACGTGACGCCCAGGAATTGGTTGGTCAGCAGCCACTTCGGGCCGTCGAGGGGTCCTCGGCCCATTGCGAGGTGGATGATGCCGCGCGGTTCGAAGAACCAGTTCGGACCGTTGATGCCGATCCATGACAGGACTTGGTTGACGACTCCGAATTTCGCGAAGAGGAAGAGCCACAGGATCGTGATGGCGACGGAACTGGTCACCGACGGGAAGTAGAAGGCGGTGCGGAAGAACCCGCGTCCGCGGAGGATCGCGCGGCTCACCAGCACCGCGAGGAAGAGCGACAGCGCGGTCTGCAGCGGCACCACCAGTGCCACGTACCACGCGTTGTTGCGCAGCGAGAGCCCGAAGTTGCGTTCGGTGAGACCACCGCCGGTCGTCACATCGGCATAGTTCGCCAATCCCACGAAGTCGACGCTGGAAGACAGCGGGCTGCCACGGCCGTTCCAGTCGGAAAAGCTCACCCACAGCGCCATCAGTACGGGAATGAAGAGGAAGACCCCCAGGATGATGATGATCGGAGCCGTGAAC
>NZ_JBFUFC010000271.1:0-3795 GCF_056403635.1 Microbacterium sp. P2_F9
GCGTGATGACCGTCGACACGGCCGAGGTGTGGGCGCCCGGCGCGCGCGCCACCATCTCCCTCGCAGCACTTCCTGGTCCGGAGGGCCTGGACGGTCGCGTCGCCCTGGCGGTCGGCGCGACCGCGGAACTCGTCGAAGCGGCCACCGAACTCGACGCCGACGGCCTGCTGAGGCTCAGGCTGGCCACGGCCGAAGCGGGCACGATCCGTCTCGTCGCGCGGTTCGCGGTCGTCGACCCGGTGGCGCTGTGGCGTCCAGGCAGCGGCGAGGGGCGCGGCACGCTGCCGCCGTCGTGGGTGGAGTCCCGCACGACCCGCGCGCTCGCCGACATCCCGATCGGATGCCTCGTCGGCCGCCAGGACACCGCGCTCGTCGGCTTCGGGGTCGACGCGGGCGGGCGGCCGGTGCAGGTCCGCGCCGGCATGATCGAGGAGTCCGGGGAGTTCCTGCTCGAACTGCACATCGAGCAGTCCCGTGAAGCCGAGATCGTCCTCGACCTGCGCGGCGCGGACTTCGCGGACTCGGTGCGGAGCGTAGCCAGGGCCATCGGGCTGCGCCGGGAGCCGGCATCCGTCCGCGACGAACAGCCCGTGCTGTGCACGTGGTACTCGTTCCACCAGGATCTGGTCGTGGACGAGCTGCTGGCGGACGCGCGCATCGCGGGGGAGCTCGGGATCGGCACGGTCATCATCGACGACGGCTGGCAGACGGCGGATGCCGCGCGCGGCTACGGGTCGTGCGGCGACTGGGCGGTCGAGCGGGGCAAGATCCCCGACCCGCGCGGCCTCGTGCGTGAACTCGACGGACTGGGACTGCGGACGCTGTGGTGGATCGGAACCCCGTTCATCGGGTATCGGTCGCAGACGTTCCAGGACGGGCTGATCCCCCTGGCCTACGAGGAGGCGGGCCTCGATGCCGCCGTGCTCGACCCCCGCTCGCCGGCCGCCAGGCGCGTGGTCGTCGAGCGGCTGCAGGCGCTGCTCGCCGACACCGGAGCGCACGGGTTCAAGCTCGACTTCCTCGAGCGGTTCGCGCAGGACGGTGGGCCCCCGCCGGATGACGCCGACAGGGACTCGATCGAGGACGGTGGTCTGCTGCTGCTCGACGAGATCGGCGCTCTCGGCGTCGCGGAGCCCCTCATGATCGAGTTCCGCGAGCCGTACATCACCGGTCCCGCGCTCTCGCGCGGCACGATGTTCCGCATCGCGGACTGCCCGCTCAGCCCGCTGCAGAACCGCCGCGGCATCGTCGATCTCCGCCTGCTCGGGACAGGGATGGCCGTCCACGGCGATCCGATCATGTGGACGCCCGCCGACACACCGGAGCGCGTCGCCCAGCAGCTCATCGCGTCGCTGTTCGGGGTGCCGCAGCTCTCGGTGCGCCTCGCCGAACTGTCGGCCCCGCACCGGGAGACCGTGGCGCACTGGCTCGGGTTCTGGCAACGGCACTCCGATCTCCTGCTGCACGCGCCGCTGCAGGTCGCCGGAGTGGAGCGCGACTACGCCATCGTCGAGGCTGCGCAGGGCGGCGTCGCCCTGACCGTGCGCTACGGCGACGGTCCCGTCAACCTTCCGCCGGGCGACGGCGACGAGTGGCACGTCGTGAACGGCGGCGAAGCCGGAGTCGTCGCGATCGGACTCGACGGGTGGCCGGAAGCCCACTACGAGATCCGCGACGCCCGTGGTCGCATCGTGACCCAGGGGAGCCAGGCGTTCGGTCCGGTCGAGCTGCTGGCGGTGCCCGCCGGCGGGCGCTTCAGCGCCTGGCGCTGAGCCTTCTACCCTTTCGCGTGTGCGGCTGACGCCGACGCGGGGGCCGGGAAGAGGCCTCGAACGAGCGCCCAGCCGAGCGCGGCGCCGATGAGCTGAGCGGCGATGAACGGCAGGACGGATGCCGGAGCGATGCCCGCGAACGTGTCCGAGAACGCCCGGCCGATCGTGATCGCGGGGTTGGCGAAGCTCGTCGACGACGTGAAGAAGTAGGCGGCGCCGATGTAGGCGCCGACAGCGGGGGCGGCCAGGTGGCCGCGCCCGGTGCGGACGAGCGCGAAGATCACGAGCACGAGCCCGGCCGTGGCGACGACCTCGGCGAGCAGGTGCGGCCAGGTGGCGCGGTCGGTCGTGCTCCAGGAGATGGCCGGTTCGGCGAACATGAGGTTGGCGAGGATCGCCCCGCCGATGCATCCGAAGATCTGCGCCGGAAGATACGCGGCCGTGATCGCCCAGCCCTTGCGATGCAGCACGGCGTCGACGAGCGAGACGACGGGGTTGAAGTGCGCGCCTGACACGGTTTGGAAGACGAGGATCAGCACGCCGAGGCCGAGCGCGGTCGCGAAGGCGTTCTCGAGCAGCTGCAGTCCGATATCGGTGGGGGAGAGGCTTTGGGCCGCGATGCCCGAGCCGATCACGACCGCGGTGAGAAGCGCGCTGCCCAGGAATTCGCCGGCGACAGCGCGGATCGCGCCCGGGTTCACGACGCGACGAGCAGCTGTGAGATGCGGTCCAGCGCCCCGGGGATGAGCCGGTAGTAGGCCCAGGTGCCGCGCTTGCTGCGCTCCAGGAACCCCGCCGCGGTCAGCACCTTGAGGTGATGCGAGACCGTCGGCTGACTGAGCCCGATGGGTTCGATCAGGTCGCAGACGCACGCTTCGGCCCCCTCGGAGGCGGCGACGATCGACAGCAGCCGCAATCGTGCCGGGTCTGCCAGTGCCTTCATGGTCGTCGCGAGCTGCTCTGCCTCGTCGGCCGTGAGCGGCTCGCGCACCAGCGGAGTGCAGCACGTGGCGGCGGAGATGTCCGTGAGCTCCAGCATCGTCATGCATCGATGCTAATCGATATTGACAGGCATCGATAGATGGTTGCAGGATGGATATCGATGTTCATCGATATCTGCTGGAGGATGCCGTGACCCTGCTCGATCTGACGCCTCGTGTCGTGGAGAACGACCGGCTCGCGACTCTACCCGTCGTCATCATCGGCGCCGGTCCGATCGGGCTCGCCGCTGCCGCGAACCTCGTAGAGCGGGGCATCGATTTCGTGGCGTTCGAGGCCGGCGAGGGCATCGCGGCGAGCGTTCTTGAGTGGGGGCACACCCGGCTGTTCTCGCCCTGGAAGCACCTCGTCGATCCCGCATCTCGGCGCCTGCTCGAAGCTCAGGGCTGGGACCTGCCGGACCCGGAGCGCGCCCCCACCGGCGCGGAGCTGGTCGAGAAGTACGTCGCCCCGCTCGCGGCTCTCGAGTCGATCGCGGCCCGGGTGCGGACCGGGGTCGAGGTGGTCGGCGTCACCCGTGAGGGGATGGACCGCACCCGCTCCCGCGGCCGCTTCGCCACTCCGTTCGCGGTGCGGGTCCGCACGTCCGACGGGACTGTGGAGGATGTCGTGGCACGCGCCGTCATCGACGCGTCGGGCACCTACCGCTCGCCGAACTCGCTGTCCTCGAGCGGTCTCGACCTGCTCGGCATGGCCGAGATCACCGACAGGGTCGCTGGGGCGCTGCCGGACGTGCTCGGAAGCGACCGCGCCAGGTTCGCCGGCCGGCACGCCACGGTGGTCGGCGCCGGGCACTCCGCCGCGAACACGCTGCTCGGCCTCGTCGACCTCGCCCGCGAAGAGCCGGGAACTGCCGTGACGTGGCTGATCCGCAACCAGAACGCGCTCCGCGTCTCGTCGTCCGCCGATGATGAGCTGGCCGGGCGCGCCGCACTGGGCGGGCGTGTGGACCAGGCCGTCGCGGCGGGGCTGATCGAGGTCGTCGAYGGGTTCGAGATCATCCGCGCGCAGCGCTCCGGCGACA
>NZ_JBFUFC010000272.1:0-3760 GCF_056403635.1 Microbacterium sp. P2_F9
GGGGGCGCCCGCCGATAGCCTGGTGGCGTGACCGACGCACCCCGCTTCCGCCTTGACGTCAAAGACCTCCATCGCCCCTATTCGGCGGCTGCCGACCGCTACGCGGCGACGGACTACCGTCAGGTCGGAGCGTCCGGTCTCTACCTGCCCCCGATCTCGCTCGGGCTGTGGTGGAACTTCGGCGACAACATCCCGTTCGACCGTCAGCGCGAGGTGCTGCGGCACGCGTTCGACCGCGGGATCACGCACTTCGATCTCGCGAACAACTACGGCCCGCCCTACGGCGCCGCGGAGACGAACTTCGGGCGGATGATGCGCGAGGACTTCGCGCGCTACCGCGATGAGCTCATCGTCTCGTCGAAGGCGGGCTACGACATGTGGCCAGGCCCGTACGGCGACCTGGGTTCGCGCAAGTACATCCTCGCGAGTGCCGAGCAGTCGCTGACGCGGATGAGCCTGGACTACGTCGACATCTTCTACTCGCACCGCGTCGACGCGGTGACTCCGATCGAGGAGACCATCGGGGCGCTCGACACCCTCGTGCGGCAGGGCAAGGCGCGCTACGTCGGGATCTCGTCGTACAGCGCCGAGCGCACGGCGGTGGCCGCGGCAGTCGCGCGGAGCCTCGGGACGCCGCTCGTGATCCACCAGCCCTCGTACTCGATCCTCAACCGCTGGGTCGAAGACGGCCTCACCGGAGTGCTGAAGCAGGAGGGGATKGGCGCAATCGCGTTCACGCCGCTCGCCCAGGGCCTGCTGACCGGGAAGTACCTCGGGGACGGCACCGCACAGCGCGCGCAGCAGCGCTCTTCGCTGCCGCAGCAGACCGTGTCCGAGACGGGCCTCGCGCACCTGCGCGGACTCGACGTCGTCGCCAAGGGCCGAGGGCAGACGCTCGCACAGCTCGCCATCCAGTGGGTGCTGCGCGACCCGGTGGTCACCTCTGCGCTGATCGGGGCATCCTCGACCACGCAGCTCGACGAGAACCTCGCGGCGCTGTCCGGACCCGCCTTCACGACCGAGGAGCTCGAGCAGATCGACGCGCTCTCGGATGGCATCGACGTCAACATCTGGGCGCAGTCGGCCGAGCTGTGAGCGATTTCGCCGCCGCCGATCGCGTCCATGTCCGGGCGCCCGGAAAGATCAACCTCTTCTTCGAGGTCGGGGGTGTGCAGGACGACGGCTATCACGACGTCGCCTCGGCGTATCAGGCGGTGTCGCTGTACGAGGACGTCTGGGCAGAACCGGCCCGGGACTTCTCGATCTCGGTCAGCGGCAGCGTCGACATCGACGGTGTGCCGAGCGACGACCGCAACCTCGCCCTGCGCGCAGCGCGCATGCTCGCCCAGCGCGCGGGCTACGACGGCGGCGTGCACCTCGAGATCGTCAAGCATGTGCCGGTGGCCGGGGGGATGGGCGGAGGGTCAGCGGATGCCGCGGCCGCCCTCGTCGCGTGCGACCTGCTGTGGGGCACCGAGGTCGGCCAGGCCGAGATGCTCCGCCTCGCCTCGCGGCTCGGCGCGGACGTGCCGTTCGCGGTGCTCGGCGGCACCGCCGTGGGCACCGGACGCGGCGACCAGCTGAGCCCCGCCCTCGCGACTGGACGCTTCGACTGGGTGATCAGCGTCTTCGCCGGCGAGGGGCTGTCCACTCCGGAGGTGTACGGCCGGCTCGACGAGCTGCGCACCCGCTCCGCGCCCGACATCGAGCCGCATCGGGCGACGCCCGAGGTCGACCCGGGGGTGCTGCACGCGCTGCGCGCGGGCGACCCGCACGCTCTCGCCGAGCACGTGCGCAACGACCTTCAGCCGGCCGCCCTGGCGCTGCGGCCGGTGCTCCGCGATGCGCTGGAGCTCGGGGAGCGGTCCGGCGCGCTGGCGGGGATGGTGTCCGGGTCGGGACCGACGCTCGCCTTCCTGACCGAGGGGCCGGAGGCCGCCCTCGAACTGCAGGTCACGCTCGCGGCTGCGGGCCTCCACGCGCTGCACGTGCACGGGCCGGTGCCCGGGGCACGTGCGATCGGCTGATCGAGAGGAGAGATCGATGCACACGAAGGTCGATTCCACGGCGTTCCTGACGGAGCCCCTCGACGAGGAGTCCCGGCAGCGGCTCGCGGCGACGGGGCTGGAGCCGCGACTGGTGTCGTTCGAAGACCCGGAGGGGTATGCGAGCTGGTACCAGATCGTGGCGCGCGGGTTCCTCGACGGCGAGCGCTCCGAGGCGGAGGTGGCGGCGAGCCGGGAGCGGAGCGGCCATCGGCGCATGACGGGCATCTTCGATCCCGCCGCGCCGATGCCCGCCGCGCCGGTCGCCTCGATCGCGTCGTGGATCGGCGAGCTGACACTGCCGGGCGGTCGCGGCATCCCGTCCTGCGCGATCTCCGCCGTGACGGTCGCCCCGACGCATCGACGGCGCGGGATCGCCCGGGCGATGCTCGAGGGCGAGCTGCGCACCGCGGCGGCCGCCGGCATTCCGCTCGCCATGCTCACGGTGAGCGAGTCGCAGCTCTACGGCCGCTACGGGTTCGCGCCGGCGGCGGCGAGCGCGTCGTGGCACATCGATGTCAAGCGGGCGGTCTGGATCGGGCCGCGGCCCGGTGGGCGGGTCGATTTCGTGCCCCGCGAGCGTGCGCGTGCGCTCATCGCCCCGCTGCACGAGCGGGGACGACTCACCGTCGCGGGCGAGATCGATGTGCCGGGGGCGCTGTGGGACGTCTTCGCGGGCACCCGGCCCGACGCGAAGGAACCCGGCAAGACGCGCGCGATCCAGTACGCCGACGAGGACGGCGAAGTGCGCGGGGTCGCGCTGTACTCGGTGCGCGAGAACGAGAAGGACTTCACCAAGTCCACCGTCACCGTCTCCTACCTGCTCGCGGAGACCGACGATGCCTACGCCGCGCTCTGGCGATTCTTCGTCGAACTCGACCTGGTCGGCGAGGTGCGGGCGCATGAGCGCTCGGTCGACGAGCCGCTGCGCTGGATGATCTCCGACCAGCGGGCCGCGACCGTCAAGATCGCCGACCACCAGTACGTGCGGATCCTCGATGTGCCGACAGCGCTCGAGGCGCGCACGTTCGGCGCGGCCGGCGTGCTCGCCCTCGAGGTCTCGGACTCGCTCGGCTTCGCTGCGGGCCGGTGGCTGCTGACGGTCGACGAGGCAGGTCGGGGCGAGGTCACCGCGTGGGACGCACCGGGGGCGCCGGCCGGCGCCGTGACGGTGGCGCTCGGAGTCGAAGAGCTCTCGGCCGTCTACCTCGGCGGGGTGTCGCTCGCGACGCTCGCCGCAGCCGGTCGACTGCAGACGACGGATGCCTCGGCCGCCGCTCGCGTGTTCGGCTGGCACGCCGCGCCGCGCCTCAGCATCTGGTACTGATCCCATCCTGGCGCGGGCACCCAGCCGGCTCGCCTAGCCTGGGAGGGACATGGCACATCTTCTCGGGGCCGAAGCCCTGCACCTGGAATTCCCCACCAAGGTCGTCTTCGACGGCGTTTCGCTGGGCGTCGACGAGGGCGACCGCATCGGCATCGTGGGCCGCAACGGCGACGGCAAGTCGAGCCTGATGGCGATGCTCGCGCGCCGATTCGAACCCGACGCGGGCCGGGTGACCTACCGCGGCGGCGTGCGGGTCGGCGTGCTCGACCAGGCCGACACCCTCGACGACGCCCTCACGGTGAGCGGCGCCGTGGTCGGCACGCGCTCCGAGCACGAGTGGGCGGGCGACGCGCGCACGCGCGACGTCATCGCCGGCCTGCTTGCCGAC
>NZ_JBFUFC010000273.1:0-3747 GCF_056403635.1 Microbacterium sp. P2_F9
GCGCTGGACGAGCTGGAAAGAGTCCACCGGCTGGATCGTCAAACTCGAGTTCACCGCCAACGAGATCGATCACGATGCGCGCTGGGGATTCGAGCCTCGGCGGTCGACGCTCTCGCCACTCAACGCCGACGCGATTCAGCTCTCCCGGCAGGGTTCCCTCCCGGACGGGCTCATCCCTCGTCTTCGAGCTCTCGACGTCACGGCCCAGAAGGACGAGTCCCGCTTCGACAGCGGCGCGTTCGGCCCACGCCGGCTGCCCGACCCCGAAGCGGATCTCGAGCGTCCCGACATGCCCGCTCCGACGACGCAGGCTGTGCAGCAGGCGGCGATCAAGCGCGCGGACGAGCCGAACTTCACCTCCCCGGAGACCGCAGACCTCCTCGAGGCCCTGCGCCGCCGCCGCGGGCAGCGTGAACCGCTCCCCGGAGTCGAAGAGCTGACACAGCCGCGCGGGCAGACTCCGGTGGCGCTCTTCGACGCCCTCGAACCGGGCTACGACGAGCAGTCCAGGGAACTCGAGGTCGAGGCCGACTACGGCATGGAGCAGCCTGCTGTCGCAGAGGTCGCCGGTCGTCGCAAGGGGCGCACGTCGATGCCCTCGTGGGATGAGATCGTCTTCGGAGCCCGCGGCGACGATTAGGCGAACGCGCCCAGGCGGAGGAGCGGCACCGTTCGCTCCTCGTCCGTGAGCGAACCGTGCTGGCCGATCATCCGCTGCGCGGCCTTGTCGGCGAGCCGATCGTCGTAGTAGGCGACGCCGGCCCGAGCAGCCACGATGACATCGCCGATGCGCTCGCGAATCCCCGCATCCACCGCACCGAAGAGATTCGCCGCGATCGCCTCGTCGCGTGAGACCACCCAGGAGCGATGGGATTCGGATGCGCGCCACGCCTCGAGCACCTCGCCCTCGCGGCCGGGCTCGGCGTAGATGTGCAGCATCCGCGGCTCCCCGCCGAAGATGCGCACGTCGTCGGTGAGCCCATCCCCGTCGCTCAGCAGGAGGTGCTTCACGCGTGGCACGTCGACCATGCCGTGGTCGGCCGTGACGACCGCCCCGATGCGCGGTCCGAGAGCCTGAGAGAGCGAGCGGGCCGCGGCATCCACCGTCTCCAGCGCTGAGGCCCACTCATCGGACTCCCAGCCGTATCGATGCGCCGCCGTGTCCAGCTCAGGCGCGTACAGATACACGAGAGCGCCCGGATGCCGCGCCGCGATGTCGGCGGCGAGCTCAGCACGCTCGGCGATGGTGTCGGCGGACACGAGGGTGGCCCCGCGGAGGGTCGCCTCGGTGAACCCGGAGCCGACATACTCCCGTCGGGACACGACGAAGCACGGCCGACCGGTGAGCGACTCACGCTCCAGGAGCGGCTGGGCGCGCTGCCATGCGTGCGGGTCGAGCCCGTCGGTCTCCCAGCCCTTCAGCTGGTTCGGCGCGGAGTCGGTGCCGGGAATGCGCACCCGATAGCCGACGATGCCATGCACGCCCGGGTCGGTCCCGGTGAGCAGCGACGTCAGCGCGGCGGCCGTCGTGGACGGGAAGACCGTGCGTACGGTGTCCTTCTTCGATCCCGCTGCGGCGAGGAAGCGGCCGTGTCCGGCGCGGGCGGCGAGGTTGCGGGCGCCGAGTCCGTCGACCACGAACAGCACGGCGCTGGTGGCCGGCGCGAACCACTCCGAACGCCCGTTGAGCGCCGCGATCAGCTCGGGGACGACACGGGTGAGGCTCCGGGCCCTGGACGGCTCCGCGGGTAGGCTGAGGGACATCCGGGCCAGTCTCGCACACCTGCGGGAGGCCCCCGCCGGCTGAATCTCCGACGCCGGCCTGTCGTCACCCGAGGCCCGACTGCCATGCCCGCATCCCGCACCGACTCCACTCCCCCCATCGAAGAGCGCATCGAAGACGTCGACGTCTCGACCGAGATGCAGGGGTCGTTCCTCGAGTACGCCTACTCGGTGATCTACTCCCGGGCGCTTCCGGACGCTCGTGACGGGCTGAAGCCGGTGCAGCGACGCATCCTGTACCAGATGGCCGATATGGGCCTTCGTCCCGACCGCGGGCACGTGAAGAGCGCGCGCGTCGTCGGCGAGGTCATGGGAAAGCTGCACCCGCACGGCGACGCGCCGATCTACGACGCCCTGGTGCGCTTGGCCCAGCCGTTCTCGCTGCGCGTGCCGCTGGTGGACGGTCACGGCAACTTCGGCTCGCTCGACGACGGCCCGGCCGCGCCGCGGTACACCGAGGCCCGGCTCGCGCCCGCGGCGCTCGCCCTCACCGAGAACCTCGACGAAGATGTCGTCGACTTCATCCCCAACTACGACGGCCAGTTCCAGCAGCCCGCCGTGCTGCCCGCGGCCTACCCGAACCTGCTCGTCAACGGCGCCACCGGCATCGCGGTCGGCATGGCGACGAACATGGCCCCGCACAACCTCATCGAGGTCGTCGCGGCGGCGATCCATCTGCTCGAGAACCCGGATGCGACCGTCGACGACCTGATGGAGTTCGTGCCGGGTCCGGACTTCCCGTCCGGCGGGATCGTGCTGGGCCTCGAGGGCGTGAAGGATGCCTACACCCGCGGTCGCGGGGCCTTCAAGGTGCGCGGCAAGGTGGCGATCGAGTCGCTCGGACCCCGACGCACCGGCCTCGTCGTCACCGAGCTGCCGTATCAGGTCGGCCCCGAGCGCATCATCGAGAAGATCAAGGACGCGGTACAGGCCAAACGCCTCACCGGCATCGCCGACGTCACCGATCTCACCGACCGCAATCACGGTCTGCGACTGGTCATCGGCATCAAGACGGGCTTCGACCCGCAGGCCGTGCTCGACCAGCTGTATCGGCTGACGCCCCTCGAGGACTCGTTCAGCATCAACAACGTCGCACTCGTCGAAGGCCAGCCGCAGACGCTGGGGCTCAAGGAGCTGCTGCGGGTCTACCTCGATCACCGCATCCAGGTGGTCACCCGGCGCAGCCGCTACCGGCTCGCGCGGCGCGAAGAGCGGCTGCATCTCGTCGAGGGCCTGCTCATCGCGATCCTCGACATCGACGAGGTCATCCAGGTCATCCGCACCTCGGACGACAGCGAGCAGGCGCGCACCCGCCTGCGTGAGGTCTTCGACCTCAGCGAGGTCCAGGCGGAGTACATCCTCGAGCTGCGCCTGCGGCGGCTGACGAAGTTCTCGCGCATCGAGCTCGAGACCGAGCGCGACGCGCTCAAGGCGGAGATCGCCGAGCTGCAGACCCTGCTCGGCAGCGAAGCGCTCATCCGCGCGCAGGTCGCCCGCGAGCTCGAAGCGGCCGCCGACGCGCACGGCACGCCCCGGCGCACGATGCTGACGAACGCCAAGCCCGCAGCACCCCGCCCGACCCGTGGTGCGCCCGTCCCCGATCTGCAGATCGCGGACTCCCCCACCGTCGTGGTGCTGTCGACCACGGGCCGCGCGGTGCGGGTCGACCTCACCGAGGGGCAGGAGCTCAGCGCGGCGACGCGTCGCAGCAAGCACGATGCGATCCTGGCCACGGCCTCCTCGACGACCCGAGGCGATCTCGGCGCCGTCACCACCGCGGGGYGAGTGCTCCGGTTCACCCCTGTCGACCTCCCGTCGGTGCCCCCCGCGTCGGTGCAGCTCGGTGCCGGTGTCGTGCTGCGCGACTACCTCGGGATCCAGGACAAGAACGAGCGTGTGATCGGCATCATCCGGTTCGACGACGCGCCGGTCGCCCTCGGCACCCGCGACGGCGTGGTCAAGCGC
>NZ_JBFUFC010000274.1:0-3730 GCF_056403635.1 Microbacterium sp. P2_F9
CGCGCCGGCCGAGCCTGTGGCTGCGCCGGCGCCGCCGGTCGCCGATCCCGACGCGGACACGGCGCCGATCCCTCTCCCGCCGCGGGCAGGGTCGCCGGATCAGGAGAAGTCGCGACGTCAGGACGATCCGGACGATTCCAGCCTGTAGTCGCCGCATCACCTGATCCGGCGACACTGTCGGCCGCCGCAGAGCCCGGACACCCGTCAGTAGACTGGACCTGTGCTCACGGTCGCCGTCCTCATCTCCGGCGCCGGGTCGAATCTCCGGGCCCTGCTGGACGCTGCAGCGGACCCCGACTTCCCGGCGCGCATCGTGGTCGTCGGCGCCGATCGCGAGGCCGAGGGGTTCGCGCACGCGGAGGACTACGGCGTCCCCTCGTTCCTGGTCCCGTGGCGTGAATTCGACACGCGCGAGGAGTGGGGCGCTGAGCTCGTCGCCCAGCTCGAGGTGTGGCAGCCCGACCTCGTCGTGCTGAGCGGACTGATGCGCCTGCTGCCCGCCGCGGTGGTCGAGGCGTGGGCGCCTCGCATCATCAACACCCACCCGGCTTACCTTCCCGAGTTCCCCGGGGCCCACGCGGTCCGCGACGCGATCGCCGCCGACGCGGCGCAGTCCGGCGCGAGCGTCATCATCGTCGACGACGGCGTCGACACCGGTCCGGTGATCGCGCAGGAGCGCGTCCCGGTGCTGCCCGGCGACGACGAGCACACCCTGCACGAGCGCATCAAGCCCGTCGAACGACGTCTGCTGATCGATGTGGTCCGCAGGATCGCGACCGGCGAGCTCGACCTCGCCGCGGCATCCGTCTGATCTTCCCCGACCCGAACCGAGGAGTCCCCCCATGGCCGGCCCGACCCACGACCCCGCCCTGTACCGCGACCGCGATGTCGTCCCCATCCGCCGGGCCCTGGTCTCGGTCAGCGACAAGACCGACTTGCTGCGGCTCGCCGAGGCGCTCGCCGGCGCCGGTGTCGAGATCGTCTCCACGGGCTCGACGGCGTCGAAGATCCGCGAAGCCGGCTACGCGGTGACGGATGTCGCGTCCGTGACCGGCTTCCCCGAGTCGCTCGACGGCCGTGTGAAGACGCTCCACCCGGGGGTGCACGCGGGGCTGCTCGCCGACCTCCGGCTCGAGGATCACGAGCGCCAGCTCGAAGAGCTGCACATCGACCCGTTCGAGCTCGTCGTGGTGAACCTCTACCCGTTCGTCGAGACTGTCGCCTCGGGCGCCGTCGGCGACGATGTGGTGGAGCAGATCGACATCGGCGGACCGGCGATGGTGCGCGCCTCGGCCAAGAACTTCGCCAACGTCGCGATCGTCGTCGCGCCGGAGTCCTACCCGGCGATCATCGAGGCGCTCGGCTCAGGCGGAACGTCCCTCGCACAGCGGCGCGAGCTGGCCGCGCGTGCGTTCACGCACACGGCGCAATACGACCGGGCGGTCGCCACCTGGTTCGCCGAGGGCACGCTGAGCGAGGACGAGGACCTCCCGCAGCACCTCACGATCAAGGCGGAGCGCCTCTCCACCCTGCGCTACGGCGAGAACTCGCACCAGCGCGCCGCGATCTACTCGCGCATCGGCGGGCACGGGATCGCGCAGGCGACGCAGCTGCAGGGCAAGGAGATGTCGTACAACAACTACGTCGACGCCGATGCCGCGCTCCGCGCCGCGTTCGACATGGTCAAGCCCGCGGTCGCGATCATCAAGCACGCCAACCCGTGCGGGATCGCCGTCGCGGCCCCGAACGCCCTCGACCCGATCGCCAGCGCCCACCTGCGCGCGCACGAGTGCGATCCGGTCTCGGCGTTCGGCGGGGTCATCGCCGCCAACCGCACCATCACGCTGAAGATGGCCGAGAACCTCCGCGACATCTTCACCGAGGTCATCGTCGCGACCGACTTCGAGCCGGAGGCCCTCGAGGTCTTCGCGCTCAAGAAGAACCTGCGCGTGCTGCAGCTCCCCGCCGACTGGCGCCAGGAGCCGATGGACGTCCGCCTCCTGTCCGGTGGTCTGCTGCTGCAGGACGCCGACCGGTTCCCCGATGAGTTGGAGGTCGTCGCCAAGGACTGGCAGCTCGTGTCCGGCGAGCGCCCCTCCGACGATGAGATGACCAACCTGATCTTCGCCTGGAAGGCCTGCCGCGCCGTCAAGTCGAACGCGATCGTGCTGGCCAAGGGCTCGGCGACGGTGGGCATCGGCATGGGCCAGGTCAACCGCGTGGATTCGTGCCGGCTCGCGGTCGAGCGCGCCGGGGCGCGCGCGGCCGGCTCGGTCGCGGCATCCGATGCCTTCTTCCCGTTCGCGGACGGGCCCCAGGTGCTGATCGACGCCGGCATCTCGACGATCGTGCAGCCCGGTGGTTCGGTGCGCGACGACGAGGTCATCGAGGCGGCGCGGGATGCCGGGGTCACGATGTTCTTCACGGGCGAGCGGCACTTCTTCCACTGAGCCCGGGTGACGTGCGGGGGTCGCGGGATCGCCGCACCGCCGTGTCCGATTTCCGCGAGCCGGACGGCTCGGTGCGTGTCAGGCTAGGGGCATGCACTCCCCGGGAATGACCTTCGATGAGCGCTACCGCGTCATCGAATCGCGTGATGTGCGCTTCGACGGGCAGTTCGTCACGGCCGTGCGCTCGACCGGGATCTACTGCCGGCCGAGCTGCCCCGCACGCACGCCGAAGCCGGTGAACGTCACCTTCTACGCGACGAGCGCCGCCGCGCACGAGGCCGGGTATCGGGCGTGCAAGCGCTGCCTTCCCGAGGCGGCGCCCGGGTCGCCGGAGTGGAACCTCCGCGGCGACACGACCGCCCGGGCGATGCGCCTGATCGCCGATGGGGTGGTCGAGCGCGAGGGTGTCCCCGGTCTCGCCCGGCGCCTCGGCTACTCGCCTCGGCACCTCACCCGGCTGCTGACCGCCGAGCTCGGCGCGGGACCGCTCGCCCTCAGCCGTGCGCACCGCGCCCACACCGCCCGCATGCTGCTCGTCGGCACCGACCTGCCGGCGGCCGATGTCGCGTTCTCCGCCGGCTTCGCGAGCGTGCGGCAGTTCAACGACACCGTGCGGGAGGTGTTCGGGATGCCTCCACTCGAGCTTCGCGCCCGGCGCACGGCGACGGGCCGGCCCGCCGAAGCGCCGGCCGGGGCGATCGACCTCGTGCTGCCGCACCGCGGACCGCTCGATGCCGACGGGCTGTTCGCGTGGATGGCGGCCAGGGAGATTCCGGGGGTGGAGGTCGCGACGCCGGCCTCGTTCGCCCGGACCCTCCGGCTTCCTGGCGGTCCGGCGTGGTTCGAGCTGCGCGTCGACGAGATCGGCCGGGTGCGCCTGCGGGCACGGCTCGCCGCGCTCAGCGACCTGCCCGCGACGGTGGCCCGGGCGCGGAGGCTCTTCGACCTGGATGCCGATCCGGTGGCCGTCGACGATGCGCTGGCGCGGCATCCGGAGCTCTCCGGGCGCGTCGCGCACCTGCCGGGGATCCGCGTGCCCGGCGCCGCCGAGCCACACGAGATGCTGATCCGCGCGATGATCGGCCAGCAGATCACGGTGGCCGCCGCGCGCACCGCCCTCACGGCGCTCACCGAGGCGCTGGGCGAGCAGACCACTGGTTTCGACGGCACCAGCCGGCTCTTCCCCACGATGACGGCCATCGCCGAGCACGGCGCGGAGGTGCTGCGCGGGCCGGCCGCGCGCATCCGGGCCGTCGTCGGGGCAGCGGCCGCGCTCGCCG
>NZ_JBFUFC010000275.1:0-3658 GCF_056403635.1 Microbacterium sp. P2_F9
GGGTCTGCAGCTGCAAGGCCCTGATGTCCTGGTCGGGCTGCGACCGCTGGAGCGCAGCGCGCGCAGCGATGCCTGGATCAAGGGCACTGTCTCGTGGGAGGCGGTCCGGCGGCTGGGGCACCCGTACGTGCCGACCCAGGCGCGCTGGTTCKCCGAGCTGTACAGCATCGCGCGGGACATGCGCCTGTTCGGAGCATTCTCGGACGTCTCCGAGTGGGTCACGCTCGACGACATCCAGTCCCACCTGCTCTGGCCGCACCTGGCGACCGCGGCCGAGCACGGCATCGCCGTCGTGCCCACCAAGAAGCACACCACCATCGCCATCGCCGAGACGGCGGATGCCGTCGTGCGTGCCGAGCAGACGCCCGAGGGGCTCACGCTCGCCGCGCGCCTCTCGATCGACGACGAACCCGTCGACGCAGACGAAGCTCGTCCGATCGGCCACATCGGGATCTACCGCTTCCAGGTGCGCCGCGACCGGATCGACCTCACCCTCGCCCCGGTGCCGCTTCCCGCTCCGGTGCACGCGCTCGTGACCGCCCGCGCCGCGATCACCGTGCCCGTCGAGGACACTCCGGAGTTCCTGACCCAGCACCTGCCCCGGCTCCTGCGTCAGGTCGTCGTCGACGCACCCGGGCTCGCCCTGCCGGCGCCCGAGCGCCCCGTCCTCGTCGTCACGGCGCGATTCTCACCCGCGCACCGCCTCGACTTCGCTCTGAGCTGGCGGTACGGCGAGCGCGAGCCGATGCCGTATCGGTCACCCGTTTCCGACGATCGGGACGGTGCGGCCGAAGACGCGATCCGCACGCAGGTCGAAGCCGTCTGGGAGGATGCCTCGCCCGTCGCCTTCGCGGCAACCGGTCAGCTGTCCGGGATCGACGCCGCCGAGTTCGCCTCCCGCCTGCTGCCCGCCCTCGAGGCGCTCCCCGATGTCGCGGTCGAGATCCAGGGCGAGCGGCCGCGCTATCGCGAACTGACCGCGGACCCGCACGTGACGGTCTCCACGCTCGAGACCACCGATGCGGACTGGTTCGATCTCGGGGTCATCGTGACGATCGACGGGCGGATGATCCCGTTCGCGCCGCTGTTCACCGCCCTCACCAGGGGGCGCCGCAAGCTGCTGCTCAGCGACGGGCGCTACTTCTCGCTCTCGCACCCGTCGCTCGAGCGCCTGCGCGATCTCATCGAGGAGGCGGGGGAGCTCACCGAGTGGGAGACCGGTCCGCGCATCAGCCGCTACCAGACCGCACTCTGGGCCGACTTCGAAGACGTCGCCGACCAGTCGGAGCCCGCGGTCAGCTGGCGGGCGACCGCGGAGGCGCTCCGCGACATCGACCGGATCCCGCCGACCCCGCTGCCGGCGGGGCTGCTCGCGGAACTGCGCCCCTACCAGCGCACCGGCTTCGAGTGGCTCGCGTTCCTCTGGCAGCACCGCCTCGGCGGCATCCTCGCCGATGACATGGGCCTCGGCAAGACGATCCAGATGCTGGCGCTGATGGCGCACACGCGCGAGGCCGGTGAACGGCGGCCGTTCCTCGTGGTGGCGCCGACGTCCGTGCTCTCCACCTGGCGCACCGAGGCCGCGCGATTCACCCCCGGCCTGCGGGTGGCGGTCGTGGACGCGACGCGCGCGAAGCGCGGGATCACCGTGACGGATGCCGCGGCATCCGCAGATCTCGTCATCACCTCGTACACGCTCCTGCGTCTCGACGAACCGGAGTTCGCCGCCGTGGAGTGGGCGGGACTCGTGCTCGACGAGGCCCAGTTCGTCAAGAACAGTCAGACCAAGGCCTACCGCGCCGCACGTGATCTGCGCGCCGATGTGACGTTCGCGATCACCGGCACGCCGATGGAGAACAGCCTGACCGAACTGTGGGCGCTGCTCTCGCTTGCAGCCCCTGGGCTGTTCCCCTCGGCGCGGCGCTTCCGCGAGGAGTACGTCGGCCCCATCGAGCAGGGGAAGGTGGCCGAGAACCAGGAGGGCGCGCCGCAGCGCGCCGTGCGACTCGCCCGGCTGCGACGGCGGATCCGTCCGCTCGTGCTGCGCCGCACGAAGGAGCTGGTGGCCGCTGACCTGCCACCCAAGCAGGAGCAGGAGGTGCAGGTCGAGCTCGGCGCCGCGCATCGGACCCTGTACGACGCGGTCCTGCAGCGTGAGCGGCAGAAGGTGCTGGGCCTCCTCGACGATCTCGACCGCACCAGGTTCATCGTCTTCCGCTCGCTCACCCTGCTCCGGATGCTGAGTCTCGCCCCCGAACTCATCGATCCGGAGTACGCGCACATCACCCCGAGCAAGCTGACCGCGCTGTTCGAACAGCTGGACGAGATCCTCGCCGAGGGGCACCGCACCCTGGTGTTCAGTCAGTTCACCTCGTTCCTGGGGCTTGTGGCGGCGCGGCTCGAAGAGCGCGGCATCCGCTACGCGTACCTCGACGGCTCGACCCGGGACCGGAATGCCGCGATCGCGTCCTTCCGTGAAGGCGACGCGCCGGTGTTCCTCATCAGCCTCAAGGCGGGAGGATTCGGGCTCACGCTCACCGAGGCCGACTACGTCTTCCTCCTCGACCCGTGGTGGAACCCGGCGGCCGAGTCCCAGGCCGTCGATCGGGCGCACCGCATCGGGCAGACCCGCCCGGTCAACGTCTACCGGCTCATCGCGGCCGGAACCATCGAGGAGAAGGTGATGGCCCTGCAGCAGCGCAAGGCGCGCCTGTTCGGCGCCGTCATGGACGACGACGCGCTCTTCTCGCAGGCCCTCACCGCCGATGACATCCGCGGCCT
Organism: Microbacterium sp. P2_F9; assembly: GCF_056403635.1. NCBI lineage: Bacteria > Bacillati > Actinomycetota > Actinomycetes > Micrococcales > Microbacteriaceae > Microbacterium > Microbacterium sp. P2_F9. Next base: position 2,782 of record NZ_JBFUFC010000275.1, read on the forward strand.
GTTCGACGCTTGATCCGGATTGACGCGGCGGCCCGCACGGGTCAGGCTCGGGCCACGTCGTAGACTCGAAAGCCGTTCGACACGGGAGGAATCCATGCGCATCACGGGTCTCGGCCACGCCGGCATGTTCATCGAGACGGCGGGTGGCAGCATCCTCTGCGACCCGGTCATCGGGCCGACGTTCTTCGGCTCGTGGTTCCCGTTCCCCGACAACCGAGGCCTCGACTGGGAGCGCTTCGGCAAGGCCGACTTCCTCTACATCTCGCACCGGCATCGCGATCACTTCGACCCGGCGCTCATGCAGCGATTCGTTCCCAAGGACATCAAGGTCCTGCTGCCGGACTACCCGACCGACGACCTCGAGCAGGACCTGCGACGACTCGGCTACGACAACATCGTCTTCACCCAGGCGGGGGTGCCGCTCGAGTTCGGCGACCTCACGCTCATGGTCACCCCGCTGCGGGCCCCGAGCGACGGCCCGATCGGCGACTCGTCGCTGAGCGTCGACGACGGCACCGCCAGCATCCTGAACCAGAACGACTCGCACCCGCTCGACCTCGACAAGCTCCTCTCCTTCAGCAAGCCCGAGGCCTACTTCACGCAGGTGTCCGGCGCGATCTGGTGGCCGATGGTCTACGACCTGCCGCAGGAGTCGAAGCAGAACTTCGCGAAGCTCAAGCGCGACGCGCAGAACAAGCGGGCGATGTACTACATCGAGAAGGTGGATGCCCCGCACGTCTTTCCGATGGCGGGTCCGCCGATGTTCCTGCGCGACGAACTGTTCCGCTACAACGGGCTGGGGCTGGAGAACGACTCGATCTTCACCGATCAGCGTCAGTTCCTGCAGCACATGCACGAGGTGCGCCCGGAGCAGCAA
>NZ_JBFUFC010000276.1:0-3658 GCF_056403635.1 Microbacterium sp. P2_F9
CGACTACGGGCTCGCGAGTGCGTTCTCGGTGATCATCTTCGTCGTGGTGGGGACGATTTCCTGGATCGCGTTCCGACAGACCAAAGCCCTCGAGGAGCTGAACTGACATGAGTGCGGAACAGTCCGCCGGCATCGCACCGGAAATGACGGCCGTCGACTACGCGGCGGTCTTCGAACGCGACGACAAGAGAGTGAAACAACCTCGCCGGCGCTTCCCGAAATGGTTCCGTGAGACGGGTTGGCGGCACCTCGTCGGCATCGCGGTGCTGCTGTTCGCGATCTTCCCGCTCGTCTATGTGCTCTCAGCGTCGCTGAATCCCGGTGGCACGCTCCTCACCGCGAACTCGCTGTTCTCGAACATCAGCTTCGACAGCTACGTCGCACTCTTCCAGGACCCCAACTACCCGTACGCGGCGTGGTGGGTCAACACCCTCATCGTCTGTCTCGCGACCTCCGCCGGGACGGTGTTCCTGTGCGCGCTGGCCGCCTACGCCTTCTCCCGAATGAGATTCACGGGCCGGCGCTTCGGACTGCTCACGCTTCTGCTGGTACAGATGTTCCCGCAGCTGCTCGCCTTCGTCGCGATCTTCCTTCTCATGTCGTCCATCTCGGACGTGTTCCCCGCACTCGGTCTGAACTCGCTGATCGGCATCATCATGGTGTATCTCGGCGGGGCGCTCGGGGTGAACACATACCTGATGTACGGGTTCTTCAACACTGTGCCGGCCTCGATCGACGAGGCCGCGAAGATCGACGGTGCCGGGCACGCTCGCATCTTCTTCACGATCATCTTGCGCCTGGTCGCTCCGATCCTCGCAGTGATCGGTCTGCTCGCCTTCATCTCGACGTTCGGCGAGTATGTGATCGCTTCCGTGATCCTGATCGACCCCGAGAAGCAGACCCTCTCGGTCGGACTGTTCCAGTTCGTCTCGAACGCCCAATCCAAGAACTGGAGTGTCTTCGCAGCGGGGGCGGTCCTGGCCGCCATCCTTCCGATGGCGCTCTTCCTGTCACTGCAGCGCTTCATCGTGGGCGGGCTGACGGCCGGCGCCGTCAAGTAGACGGATGCCGAGCGGGGGGTGCGGTTCGTAGACTGTCGGGAAACGGCGAGGAGGTCCGATGCGCCCGTTGACTGAACAAGAGGTCCGTACCTCGTTCGTGAATGCCGCCGACGATGAGCTTCGGCTCATGGCGCTTCCGAGCGATTTCCTGATCACCGATTGGGACCACCTCGACTTCCTGGCCTGGCGCGACCCTCGCGCGCGCGGCCGCGGTTACGTCATCGCCGAGCTCGGCGGACGGCCCGTCGGTGTCGTCCTGCGTGCCGCGGAGGGCACATCGCGCGCCCGGTCGGCGATGTGCAACGTGTGCCACACGATGCAGCCGGCCGATCAGGTCGCGCTGTTCACCGCGCGCAAGTCCGGCACCGCCGGATCGCATGGCGACAGCATCGGCACCTACATCTGCGCGGACCTCTCCTGTCACGAGACGGTGCGTCTGGCCGCTCCTCTCGCACCGAACGAGGTGCGGGCGAGCGTCGACCGCAAGATCGACGGCACCACGCGACGGGCAGAGGCCTTCGTGGAGTCCGTCCTCGAGTCTGCGGGGAGCAGGATATGACCGGACCGGTGGTCGTCATCGGCGATGCCCTGATCGACGAGCTGCGCGACGACAGCGGAGTCCGCGAGTTCGTGGGTGGCGCCGCCCTGAACGTCGCCGTCGGGCTGACCCGGCTCGGAGTGCCCGCCACTCTCATCGCGATGGTCGGCGACGACGAGGCCGGCTCCCACATCCGGTCCTATCTGGAGGACTACGGCGTCGGCCTGATCGCGACGCCTTCCACGCACGGGTCATCTCGGGCGGTCAGCACCCGCAGCGGCGGGGGAGAGCCCGTCTACGTCTTCAACGACGCGGCCAAGAACCGCAAGATCCACTTCGGGGATGCCGAACGGGCCGCGATCGCCGATGCCGGACTCGTCGCCGTCAGCTGCTTCCCGTTCGACGACGTCTCGCAGACCCTCGAACTCGCCCAGGTCGTCCGGGGCCCGGCTCCGCTCGCGATCGACCCCAACCCGCGCTCGGGGATGATGCGGGATCGCGCCGAATTCGTCCGGGGTTTCGAGGCGCTCGCGGCCGGGGCATCCCTCGTCAAAGTCGGCGAAGACGACGCGGCGCTGCTGTACGGCGAACCCCTCGATGCGCTGCGATCGCGTCTCGTCGACCTCGGGGTGGCCGCGGTGCTCGCGACGCAGGGGTCGGCGGGCGCCACGATCGAGGCGGGGACGGATGTCGTCACCCGCCCGATCTCGTCGCTTCCTGGTCGGATCGTGGACACGATGGGCGCCGGCGACGCCGCCTTCGCGGCCGCGATCGCGGCGGTGCGGGGCAGCGCTCCCCGCGACGCTGACGGGTGGGGGGACGCGCTCGAACGGGCGATGGATGTCGCGGCAGCGACCTGCCGATTCGAAGGCGCGCTGCTGCGCCTTCCCTCGGCGATCGGCGACCTCGACCTCGACCGCATCGGCACCTGAACCCTGCTGTCGACGGCCGTCGTGTGGTCGGCCGGCGTCGATTTCGAGGCGCGCGCGAGTAAGGGTAAGATTGCTGATCGCGCCTCCGATCGACTGAAAAAGCCGGGCGGGTGCGCGACTGGCGAGTTACCCAAGCGGCCAAAGGGATCTGACTGTAAATCAGACACGTAAGTTTCGGGGGTTCGAATCCCTCACTCGCCACCAGTAAGAAGCGCCCCCTCGTGGGGCGCTTCCGTCGTTTACGGGTGCTTCGGAATTCCCACAGCGCCGGGTGCGGCATCCGACTCCGAGACATTCCCGCGGATGTGGCGGATGCTGGAACCATGAGCGAACTCGCCGGTCAGTCGGGCCCGCCCCGCTGGGTGCTGCGCGCGACCGCGCCGATGGCGCGGGCGTTCGCCGGCCGGCGGTGGTTCCCACTGTGGGCGGTCGTGCACCATCGCGGGCGCAAGAGCGGCACCCCCTATGACACGCCGGTCGCCGTCGTGCCGACCACCAGAGCGGACGTCATCCTCATCGGACTCCCTTGGGGGCCGAGGACCAACTGGGCCCGGAATATCGTCGCAGCGGGCGGCGCACCGATCACCTGGAGGGGACGGATGCAGCAGACCACCGGCCCGCGCATCGTCGGCGCCGAAGAGGCCGCCGCGTTGGCGAGGCCGTTCTTCCACCCGATCGTCGCGCGCTTTCCGGCCGCCATCGTGCTCACCAGGGAGTAGGGCCGACCTGCACCGTCTGCCAGGATGAGCGTGCGGGCCGGGACTCGCAGAGAGTGGGGATCGTCATGAGCGTGCCTGAACCGAACGGACCCGCCGAGTCCGGGGTCATCCGGGTCGCGATCTGGACCGCGATCGGCGCCCTCATCGCCGCCGCGATCGTCTGCGTGCTCTGGGTGCTGCTCGGGCCGCAGAACGGCATCATCGGCAAGGCGTTCCTGACGATCCTGCTGCTCGCGGGGTTCGCCGGCGCCGCGCTGCTGGACACCCATCTCGCCCCCCGGCGACCGGCGTGGTTCGCGCTGGCGAGCATGATCACGTGGGTCGCGATCCTCATCCTCGGCGCCCTGCTCATCTGGTTGCCTGGCATCGACTACGGCTGGCGGCATCCGCGTTTCGTCGCGTTCGTGC
>NZ_JBFUFC010000277.1:0-3632 GCF_056403635.1 Microbacterium sp. P2_F9
GCGCGGCGCTCGACCGCCCAGGCGCCGGCGAGCGCCGCCGCCAGCAGCGCCCAGCCCACCCACGGCACGCGGAGCACGAAGAAGGCCGGGGCGGAGAGGCACGCCAGGAGCGCGGGCGCGAGCCCCCACGACCAGGCGGGATGCACGACCTCCGCTGCTGCCGGGTGGGCGCGCATTCAGCGTCCCCGCACGACGGCGGCGCCGGCCGGGCTCATCGGGCGCCGGCCGTCCGCCGATAGGCGAGGTCGCGGATCGCCCGGCCCGCGCGCTGCCCCTTGCGTTCGAACGAGGTCAGCACCCGCCCGTCGAAGCGCTCGGCCCACTCGCCCGTGAAGTCGCGGGCGAAGGCCTTCTCGTCGTCGAGCACCGCCCGCATCTGCAGCGCGTAGTCCTCCCAGTCCGTCGCGAGCCGCAGCACGCCGTCCGGTCGCAGCGCGCGGGCGGCGATGCCCGCGAATTCGCTGGTTACGAGCCGGCGCTTGGTGTGCTTGTTCTTGTGCCATGGATCCGGGAAGAACACCCACAGTTCGGCGACGGATGCCGGGGGCAGCAGGTGCTCGAGCACCTCGGGTGCGTTCGCCTCGACGAGGCGGAGATTCTCGGCCCCGGCGCGCTCGGCGTCGAGCATCGTGCGGGCGATCCCGGCGCGGAACACCTCGACGGCGAGGAAGTCGTCGTCGGGACGAGAGGTCGCCGCGTGCACGATCGCGTGACCCTGACCCGATCCCACCTCGACGATCAGCGGCGCCGCGCGGCCCCAGACCTCGTGCGGGTCGATCGCCGTGCCGGAGCGGATGCTGGTTTCCGCGGCATCGCGCTCCACCGACAGCACGAACCGGGGCGCCAGCTCGACCCAGGCGCGCTCCTGCGCCTCGGACACCCGACCGCTGCGGCGCACGAACGAGACAGGGCGGTCGCGGAAGGTGCGGGGTTCGGCGGGGATGTCGGGCACTGCACCAGGCTACCCAGCCGGGGCGCCGGCGTTCAGCGGCCGGGGTCGACCGTGACGTAGTCGATGAGCTCCTCGACCCGCCCGAGGAACGTCGGCTCGAGGTCGCGGTAGCTGCCGACCGCGGCGAGGATCCGCTGCCAGGCGCGCGCGAGGTCGGCCTGCGTCGCCGACGGCCAGCCGAGGCCTCGGCAGATGCCCACCTTGAAGTCGATGCCGCGCGGCACTTCCGGCCAGCTCCGGATGCCGAGAGCGCGCGGCGTGACGCACTGCCACACGTCGATGTACGGGTGGCCGACGATCCGGAGGTGCGCCCCGTGCGGACCGGCGGCGATCGCCTGCGCGATGCGCGATTCCTTGGAGCCGGGCACGAGGTGATCGACAAGTACCCCGTAACGGCGAGTCGCTGAGGGCGGCTCCTCGTCGAGCATCTCGGCGAGCAGGTCGACCCCCTGGAGGTACTCGACGACGACGCCTTCGGCGCGCAGGTCGTCGCCCCAGACCTTCTCCACGAGTTCGGCGTCGTGGCGACCCTCCACGAGGATGCGACTCGCACGCGCCACCCGGGCACGCGCTTCGGGCGCGGCGAACGAGCCCGACGCCGTCCGCGCGGGGGCCGGTGCCGCGGCCGCGGACGGGGCGACGAGCACGACATCCGCACCGTCGATCAGGAATCCGGGCCCGAGGGGGAACAATCGTCGGCGACCCAGGCGATCCTCGAGCTCGACGATGCCGGACGCCACTTTCACGACAGCCCCGCAGTACCCGTCTTCGGCCACCTCGACGACGAGATCGGCCGTGGCGGGCACGCGCGGCACCTCGGTCTGCCCGCGCTGGCGCCAGCCGGCTGCGAGCACATCAGTGCCATAGCGATCGTCCACGTACCCTCCTCGGAGCGGCCAGCGTACCGGCGGATCGCGCATCCACTACGCAGCGACCCGCGACCCGCGCAAGCCCTACCTCGGCATGCCCGGGCTTGCATAGACTCGGCTCCGGGGCCGCTGAGGGCCCAGCGACGGGGGGTTCGGATGCGGGCGCGATGGGTGCTGGCACTCACTGTGACGCTCACGGCGCTGCTGGCCGGCTCGGTTTCCGCGGCCTCGGCGACCGACCCCGTCACCCTCGGGTCGAGCCACGTGCTCGACGACGCCGGTGTGCTCACCCCCGCAGAGGTGGATGCGGCGGAGAACCGCCTGGCCCAGCTCTCGGATGAGACGGATGTCGATCTCTGGGTCGTGTTCGTCGACGAGTTCACGAACCCGTCGAGTGCGGCCGACTGGGCGAACGAGACGGCGACGGCGAACAACCTCGCCTCCAACCAATACCTGCTCGCGGTGGCGGTGGATTCGCGTCAGTTCTATCTGTCCGGTGATTCGTCCGGCCCCGTGACCGACGAACAGCTCACCTCCATCGAACAGCAGCAGATCCAGCCGCAGCTCGCCGCGGAAGACTGGGGCGGCGCGATCGATGCGGCCGCGGACGGACTCACCGCCGCAACGGCCGGCACGAGCGGTGGCACGGGGAGCGAGCCCGACGGCACCGGCAACGAGTCCAGCGGAGCAGCCGGCGGTCTCTTCTCCAACGGCCTGCTCCTCTTCGTCCTCATCGCGGCGGCGCTCGGCGTCATCGTCTGGATCGTCATGCGTCGTCGCCGCAAGGGGGTCGCCGCGAATCCGTCGGCGGTGCCGCCGGCGGGAAGCGTCGACCCGCTCACCCAGCTCGACACGAAGCAGCTCGAGCGTCAGGCCGCCTCGGCGCTCGTCGAGACCGACGATGCGGTGAAGACGAGCGAGCAGGAGCTGGGGTTCGCGAAGGCCCAGTTCGGGGATGCCGCGACCGTGGAATTCGCGCAGGCTCTCGCCGCGGCGAAGGACAGCCTCGGCAAGGCCTTCCTCCTCCAGCAGCAGCTCGACGATGCGACGCCCGACACCGAGGAGCAGGTGCGGGCGTGGAACACCCAGATCATCCGGCTGCTCGAGGGCGCCAACCACGGGCTCGACGAGAAGTCCGAGGCGTTCGATGAGCTGCGCAAGCTCGAACGCAACRCGCCGGAGGCCTTCGCCCGGGTGCAGCAGGAGCGCGCCGCCGCCGCGCCGGGGGTGGCATCGGCCGCCGGCCGCCTTCGGGCGCTCGCGCAGGGCTACGCCCCCGAGGCGCTCACGACGATCGCGGACAATCCCGCCCAGGCGGCCGATCGCCTGACCTTCGCGGACGCCCAGCTCGCCGCCGCCCAGACCGCGATCGGCGCGGGCGATGGCGGCGCCGCGGCCGTCAGCATCCGCGCCGCCGAAGACGCCGTCGCGCAGGCAGGGCTGCTCGAGCAGGCGATCGACAAGCTCGGCGCCGACCTGACGGCCGGCGAGACCCGCGCTCGCGCACTCATCGCCGAACTCCAGCAGGATCTGGCCGCGGCCGCCGCGCTTCCCGATCCCGACGGCCGCGTGGCCGCTGCCGTCACCGCCGTCCGCCAGCAGCTCGCCGAGGCCGACGGGCTGCTGTCCGGCACCGGCAAGCGCCCGCTCGCTGCTCTGCAGGGGCTCGAGGCCGCCAACACCCAGATCGACGCGGTGATCGCCGGAGTGCGGGATGCCGCGGCCCAGGCGCAGCGCGCGCAGGAGATGCTCGGCCAGGTGATGATGCGAGCGCAGGCGCAGGTCTCCGCCGCCGAGGACTACATCACGGC
>NZ_JBFUFC010000278.1:0-3624 GCF_056403635.1 Microbacterium sp. P2_F9
GCGCGCTCCAGGCCGCGATGGACGGCTTCCAGGTCGCGCGTCTGATCGATGTCATCGGCGAGGTCGACATCGTCATCACCTGCACCGGCAACACCCGGGTCGTGACGGCGGAGCACCTGCTCGGGCTCAAGCACCTCGCGATCGTCGGCAACGTCGGCCACTTCGACGACGAGATCGACATGGCCGGGCTCGCCGCCATCCCCGGTGCCGAGCGCATCGAGATCAAGCCTCAGGTGCACGAGTGGCGCCTGCCGAACGGACGCAGCGTGCTCGTGATGAGCGAGGGGCGTCTGATGAACCTCGGCAATGCGACGGGGCATCCGTCGTTCGTCATGAGCGCATCGTTCGCGAACCAGGTGCTCGCCCAGCTCGAGCTCTACGCGCGCCCCGAGGCCTACCCGGTCGGCGTGTACACGCTGCCGAAGGCCCTCGATGAGAAGGTGGCGCGCCTGCATCTCGGCGCCCTCGGCGTGCAGCTCACCGAGCTCACCGCCGAGCAGTCGGACTACCTCGGCATTCCGGTCGACGGCCCCTACAAGCTGGACCACTACCGGTATTGACGCTCAGCCGCGCGGGAACCCGCGCGGCACGCCGTCCGCATGGGCGGTGAGCGCGGCGACCCGCTGGGTCTCCAACATGAGCGCGCGCAGCTCGCGATCGCGGCGGATGGCGACCACCCCGTAGAGGAACGCCGCAGGCTCCACCGCCGGCACCGGCGAGACGTAGCGCGCGGCCTCGGCGGCGAGGGATGCCGCGAGCCGCTCGCGTGCGGCCGGCTCGAGCTGCGGCGCGCTCCGGGTGAACTGCGCGATCCGCCGCGCGAGGCGGTCTGGAAGCCGGGCGACGTCGGCGATCGCGCCCCATTCGGCGAGCATCGGGGGCAGGGGAGCGTGCTGGTCGGGGAGCGCGGGGGTGCGGGTGCGCTCGGCATACGTGCCGGCAAGCAGGTCGCCGAGGCGCTGCGCGCGAGGGGTGAAGGCACCGACCACGGCGGCGATCGCGCCGAGCGTGAACCAGATCTCGATCACGCCGACCAGGGCGCGGATGAACGCATGCCGAAATCCCGCCGCACCGCCGTCGATCCGGACGATGCGGCTGCCGACGGCCAAGCGGCCGAGGCTGCGTCCGCGGGTCACGGTCTCGACCGTGGTGGGCAGCGCGACGGTGATCAGCACCAGCACGACGATCGTCAGGATCGGCACGACCGTGCTTTCGAGCACGTTCGCACCGACGAGCCACGACGAGGCGAGCAGGAACAGGATGAACAGCACGATCGCGATGAGGACATCGATGAGGCAGCCGAGCGCGCGGAGGAAGAAGCCCACGGGCTGGACGTCGAGGGCGACCGCCTCACCCGTGAGGATCTCCTCGCTGCGCACCTCGAGCACCGTGGTGGGGATCTCGCCGCGTGGATCGGACGCGGCGGGGGCGGGGACGTCCGGCATGCGTACAGTATGCACATGGATCTCGACGCCCTCACGGCCGCGCGTCGCGAGGAGTGGGCGGAGCTTGACCGGCTGAGCCGCACGCGCCGCCTCCACGGCGCGGACATCGACGAACTCGTCACCCGCTACCGGGCGGCCTCCGCGGATCTCGCCGACATCAAGACCTCGGCGGGACGGACGCCGCAGGGCGACCACGTCTCGACCATGCTCGCCCGGGCGCGACTGCGCCTGACCGGTGGACCCGAGAACGTGCTGCGGCAGATCCCGCGGTTCTTCTGGCTACAGCTGCCTGCCGCCCTCTACCGCCTGCGGTGGACGACGCTCGTGATCGCCGTCTCCTTCGTCGTGGTCGTCACGATCGTCGCGCTCTGGGTGTCGGGCGATCCGGCGCTCGTCGCCTCGCTGGGCAGCAGAGCAGACCTCGAGTACTACGCCGACCACTCGTTCACCGAGTACTACAGCGAGAACCCCGCCGCGGTGTTCGCCGGGACGGTGTGGACGAACAACGCGTGGATCGCCGCGCAGTGCGTGCTGTTCGGCATCACCGGCATCTGGCCCGTCATGGTCCTCGTGCAGAATGCCGTCGGGGTCGGGATGGCCGCGGCGATCATGTTCGCGTTCGGCCGGGGCGACGTCTTCCTGCTGTTCATCCTCCCGCACGGGATGCTCGAGCTCACCTGCATCTTCATCGCCGGCGCGGCAGGGCTGCACATCTTCTGGGCGTGGGTCGCTCCAGGGCCGCGGCCGCGCGGTGAGGCGCTCGCCGCAGCCGGACGCTCCCTCGCCATCGTCGCGATCGGCCTGGTCATCGGCCTCGCGATCTCAGGCGCCATCGAGGGGTTCGTCACCGCACAGCCGTGGCCGTGGCCGATCAAGATCGGCATCGGGGCGGCGGCGCTGGCGCTCGTGATCGTCTACGTGCTGGTCGTCGGCGGGCGTGCGCACCGCCGCGGCGAGACCGGCGATCTGACCGAGTTCGAGGCCGGCACGCCGACCCTCGTCGCGGGCTGAGCGCGGCATCCGTCACGACGCACGAAGAAGGGCCCGACCACGAGGTCGGGCCCTTCTTCGTCGAGCTGGTCAGGCTTTCTTCGTGCCGTCGAACAGGGCGCGGTAGGCGAAGCCCGCGATCAGGGCGCCGATGATCGGGAACACGATGAACACCCACACCTGGGACAGCGCCAGGCCGCCGCCGTAGACCGCGGTCGCGATCGAGCGGGCCGGGTTGACCGAGGTGTTGTCGATCGGAATCGTGGCGAGGTGGATCAGCGTCAGCGTCAGGCCGATCACGAGGCCGGCGAACGCGGGGTTGCCGCGCGTCGAGTGCGTGACGGCGAGGATGACGATCACGAAGAGTGCCGTGAAGAGCACCTCGACGATGATCGCGCCGCCGATGCCGAAGCCACCGGGTGAGAGCTTGTCCCAGCCGTTGCTGGCGAATCCGCCATCCGCGGCGGCGGTGAGCCAGCCGTCCGGGCCGTTCAGACCGATCAGGTAGATGAGCGTCGTGGCGACGAGGCCGCCGATCACCTGGGCGATGATGTAGGCGGGGGTGCCCTTCCACGGGAACCGTCCGGCCGCGGCGAGGCCCAGCGTCACCGCCGGATTGAAGTGGCCGCCCGAGATGGGACCGAAGGCGTAGGCGCCCGCGACGACGGTGAGGCCGACGGCGAGTGAGACGCCGAGGAATCCGACTCCCTTGTTGGCGGAGTCGGTGCCCTCGCCGAATCCGGCGGCGAACAGCGCGGTGCTGATGACGCCGAGCACGAGCAGGAACGTGCCGAACGCCTCGGCGGTGAGGACGGCGGCAGTGGAGKGGGCCGTGGGGGTGTGTTCGAGAGGCGTCGGTGTGACGGGCTTCTCGGGGCGCGGGTCGCTCATGGCGGGAGTCTCCTTCGCAGAGGGATGACGGCCGACTGGCCGCTCACCGTGAGCCTAGAGCGTGTTCAGCGAACTCTCAGGCAACCGGTGCGCGCGTTCGCGGATTCGCGCAACACGGCGTCATCGTGCGGGATCAGAGGCGCCCGGCCGCCTTGAGCGCCAGGTAGCGGTCCGCGATCCGGGGTGGCAGCGCCTCGGGGGAGGCCGCGATGGCCTCGGCGCCCGCCCGGCCGATCGCGACGGCGACGGCGGCGGCATCCCGCTCCGTGCGGGCTGCCGCCGCCGCGTGGTACACGTC
>NZ_JBFUFC010000279.1:0-3610 GCF_056403635.1 Microbacterium sp. P2_F9
GCGCAGTTCCACGAGCGCCAGGGGATTGCCGTCCGCGAGTTCGAGCAGCACCCGCCGATCCGCGCCTTCGGGCCGGTCGGGTCGGGTGTCGAGCACGGCGTTGGCGTCGATGAAGCCGAGCGGGGCGAGGTGGCGCCGCTCGATCGCGTCTGCCTCAACGGCGTCGTGGCCCGCGCGCGCGGTCATCACCACCAGCACCGGGTCGGACGAGACGCGCCGGGCGACCATGAGCAGCGTCTGCCGGGAGGCGGGATCGAGCCAGTGCAGGTCTTCGCCGATCACCAGCAGCGGGCGCGCACGAGCGGCGTCGGTGAGCAGAGTCAGGGCTGCCACGCCGGCKAGGAAGGTCGTCGGCAGGTCACCGGCCCGCACGCCGAACGCGACGTCGAGCGCGTCGCGCTGCGGCTCGGGCAGCTCGGGAATGTGGTCGCGCAGCGGCTGCAGCAGGAGGTGCAGCCCGGAGTACGGCGCCGCGGATTCGTCGGGGGTTCCTGCGGTGCGAAGCACCCGCAGGTCCCGCGCCCGGGCACGCCGCTCGAACTCGTCGACCAGGGCCGTCTTCCCGACGCCGGGGTCTCCCTCGATGAGCAGCGCAGACCCGCCGGCGTGGATTTCGGCGGATCGGGCATCGAACAGCGCGAGCTCGGGGTGACGGCCGATGAAGGCGCGGTCTGGCTGCACGTGAGCAGTCTGGCGTATCCGCGAGCGGCTTGGATACACCGACGTATTCACGAAACACAACTTGTCGACAGCGAAGGATCCCGTCTTTTTGATAGCGCTCAACGCGATAAGGACCAATGAAGTTCCGCATAGCTTTGACAGTGGACGGGCGCCCGGCTCATCCGTGACCAGTGCGGAGCACACGTGACGGACGCGAAGACGATCGCGCGGGAGAAGACTCCCGGACGCGCGGCCTACTTCGTGTCCGACAGCACGGGAATCACGGCGGAGACGCTGGGCAGTGCCCTGCTGGCGAACTTCCCCGGGGTGCGCTTCCAGCGGCACACGATCCCGTTCGTCGACACCGTGAACGGCGCCCGGAATGTCGTCAGCGACATCGAACGCGCCGCGAGCGTCGGCGCCGACCCCATCGTGTTCGCGACGGTCAAGTCCGCCGAGATCCTCGACGAGCTCACCCGGTCGCACGCGGTCGTGATCGACCTGCTCGGCGGGCACCTCCGCGAGTTGGAGGCGGCCCTCGGCAGCACCGCGTCGGAGCAGCTCGGGCAGTACCACGGCGTGGGCGACATCGAGCAGTACTTCGCCCGGATGCGCGCGGTGGAGTACGCGATCGAGCATGACGACGGGCAGAGCCTGCGCGCGCTCGACATCGCCGATGTGATCATCATCGCGCCGTCGCGCTGCGGCAAGACTCCGACCACGATGTACCTCGCGCTGCAGTACGGGCTCCTCGTGGCGAACTACCCGCTCACCGACGACGACTTCCCCTCGGACGGGCTGCCGGCGACGGTCGCGAAGTACGCGAGTCGCTGCTTCGGGCTGACCACGACGCCGCTGCGGCTGAGCCAGGTGCGCCACGAGCGCCGCCCGAGCTCGACCTACTCCAGCCTCGCGCAGTGCACCCTCGAGCTGCGCCGCGCCGAAGACCTCTACCGCCGCAATCGAGTGCCGTTCCTCAACTCCTCGACGAAGTCGGTCGAGKAGATGTCGGCCGTGATCATGCAATCTCTGCGGCTCCGCAGCTGACCCACCGCACCACCTCCACCCTCTGAATCGCGCACAACGCACAACTGATCGGGAGACCTCATGACCAACATCCTCTGGTTCCACGAAATCGGCATGGCCGACGTTCCTCAGGTGGGCGGCAAGAACGCCTCCCTGGGTGAGATGGTCTCGAATCTGTCGGATGCCGGAGTCACCGTGCCCGGTGGCTTCGCGACGACCGCCGACGCGTACCGCGAGTTCCTCGCGGCCGACGGCCTGTACGCGCGCATCCGTCAGGTCGTGGAGGAGCTGGACGTGACGGATGTCGCCGAACTCGCCCGGGTCGGCGCGAACGTGCGCGAGTGGATCGAGCAGCAGCCGCTTCCGGCGGCGTTCGAGTCCGACATCCGTGGCGCGTACGCGTCGCTCGTCGAGAGCGATCCGCAGCCCGACACCGTCTCGTGGGCGGTGCGCTCCAGCGCGACGGCCGAGGATCTCCCCGATGCCTCGTTCGCGGGTCAGCAGGAGACGTTCCTCAACATCAGCGGGATCGAAAACATCCTCGCCGCGATCCGCAGCGTGTTCGCGTCGCTGTACAACGACCGGGCGATCGCCTACCGGGTGCACCACGGTTTCGACCACCACGACGTCGCCCTGTCGGCCGGGATCCAGCGGATGGTGCGATCAGATGTCGGGGCCTCCGGCGTGCTGTTCACCGTCGACACCGAATCGGGGTTCGACCGGGCCGTGTTCATCACGAGCTCGTACGGGCTGGGCGAGGCGGTCGTGCAGGGGGCCGTGAACCCGGATGAGTTCTACGCCTACAAGCCGGCCCTGCGGGCGGGGAGCCCGGCGATCCTGAAGCGGTCGGTGGGGGAGAAGGCGCTGAAGATGGTCTACGCCGACGGCACCCACGCCGGCGCCAGCACCGTCTTCACCGACGTGCCGGTCGCCGACCGCGGACAGTTCTCCATCACGGATGCGGAGGTGGAGGAGCTCGGCCGGCAGGCGCTCGTGATCGAGGATCACTACGGGCGTCCGATGGACATCGAGTGGGGCAAGGACGGCATCGACGGAAAGCTCTACATCCTGCAGGCGCGCCCCGAGACGGTCGTCTCGCGGGTCGACGGCAACGTCACGCGCCGGTTCGTGCTCGAGCAGCCCGGCACGGTCATCACGATCGGGCGGGCGATCGGGCAGAAGATCGGCGCCGGCCCGGTGCGGGTGATGACCTCTCTCGCCCAGATGGACCAGTTCCACGCCGGCGATGTGCTCGTCGCGGACATGACCGACCCGGACTGGGAGCCGATCATGAAGCTCGCCTCCGCGATCGTCACCAACCGGGGCGGCCGCACCTGTCATGCGGCGATCATCGCCCGGGAACTCGGCATCCCCGCCGTCGTCGGCACCGGCGATGCGACGATCGCGCTCGAGAACGGCCGAGAGGTGACCGTCTCGTGTGCCGAAGGCGACAACGGCTTCGTCTACGAGGGCATCCTCGCGTTCGACGAGGTCATCACGCGGCTCGACGAGATGCCGGAGAGCCCCACCAAGATCATGCTCAACGTCGGCACGCCCGATCAGGCATTCGCGTTCTCGAAGCTCCCGAACAAGGGCGTCGGGCTGGCGCGCCTCGAATTCGTGATCAACCGGCAGATCGGCATCCATCCCCGCGCACTGCTCGACTTCGACACCCTCGAGCCCGCGCTGCACGATGAGATCGCGGAGCGGATCGCCGCGTACCCGTCGCCGCGGGACTACTTCGTGCAGCGCGTTGCGGAGGGGGTGTCGATGATCGCCGCGGCGTTCGCGCCGGAGAAGGTGATCGTGCGCCTCTCGGACTTCAAGTCGAACGAGTACGCGAACCTCATCGGCGGGGAGCTGTACGAGCCGCACGAGGAGAACCCGATGCTCGGCTACCGGGGTGCATCGCGCTACATCTCTC
>NZ_JBFUFC010000280.1:0-3589 GCF_056403635.1 Microbacterium sp. P2_F9
GCGCAGGTGTCCGCGATCGTCGCCCGCGACGAGACCCGGCTGGACGTGCTCGCATCGGATGCCGATCCCCGCGTGTCCGAGGCCTTCAGCGATCGCGACTACAACGATGTCGCCTCGCTCGCCGCGCACTACTACTCGTTCGTCCTGACCGACACCGGCACCGGGATCGTGCACTCCGTCATGGCGGCGACGCTCGACCGCGCCGACCAGCTCGTGGTGGTCTCCGGCCTCAGCGTCGACGAGGCGCGGCTGGCGTCCGAGACGCTCACCTGGCTCGAGACGAACGGCTACGCCGAGCAGGTCCGCGGCGCCGTGGTCGTGCTCAACAACGCCCGGCCCGGCCTGCCGCTCGTGCAGCAGGACGAGCTGGAGACGCACTTCAAGACGCGGGTGCGCGCGGTCGTGCGGGTGCCGTACGACCCGCACATCGCGGCAGGCAGCGCCATCACCTTCCGCGATCTGCGTCCCGAGACGCGCCTGGCGGCCCGCGAACTGGCGGCCACCGTCGTCGAGGGTCTGCGCGCTCTGGCACCCGCGGCCTGACCGTGGCAGTCCGGCCGATCCGGCTGTTCGGCGACCCCGTCCTCCGGACGCCGAGCGTTGCCATCACCGACATCGACGAGGGCATTCGAGCGCTCGTGCAGGACCTCATCGACACGGTGGAACTGCCCGGCCGCGCGGGCGTCGCCGCACCGCAGATCGGTGTGGGGCTGCGCGCGTTCAGCTACAACATCGACGGCGACATCGGCTACATCCTCAACCCCGAGGTGGTGGAGGTGTCCGGGGAGCCTGAGCCCACCGGCGAAGGCTGTCTGTCGGTGCCCGGCCTCTGGCACGACGCGCTGCGGCATCCGTGGGCGAAGGTCGTCGGCATCGACCTCGACGGCAATGAGGTCGTCCTGGAGGGTGAGGGTCTGCTCGCGCAGGCGCTCCAGCACGAGACCGACCACCTGGACGGCAAGCTCTACCTCGACCGGCTTCCGCCGGAGACCCGGCGCATCGCGATGCGCGAGATCCGCGAGAGCGACTGGATGTGAGAATGGCCCGGGGCGCTGCCCCGGGCCATTCCGTTCCGCTCGGTCAGCCGATCGACACGTTGGTCGTCGACACCGGCACGTCGTAGATCGCGTCGACGTCGGACGCGAAGTCGGTCATGATGACGTTCCGCTTGATGCTGAGCTTCGGGGTCAGGTGACCGCTGGCCTCGGTCCATTCCGTCGGCAGGATCGTGAACTTGCGGATCGACTCGGCGCGCGAGACCGCCTTGTTCGCGTGATCGATGGCCTTCTGAACTTCAGCCCGCACCGCACTGTTCTTGGATGCTTCTTCGAGGGTCATGTTCTTGTCGAGGCCGTTGTTGCCGAGCCACGTCGGGAGCATCTCGCTGTCGAGCGTGATGAGCGCCGCGATGAACGGCTTCTGGTCGCCGACCACGACGACCTGCCCGACGATCGGGTTCGCGCGGATCGGATCTTCGAGCACCGCCGGGGCGACGTTCTTGCCGCCTGCGGTGACGATGATCTCCTTCTTGCGTCCGGTGATCGTGAGGAAGCCCTCCTCGTCGAACGAGCCCAGGTCGCCGGTCTTGAACCAGTYGCCGTCGAACGCTTCGGCCGTGGCCTCGGGATTGCGCCAGTACTCCTTGAAGACGTCGATGCCGCGCACCTGGATCTCGCCGTCGTCGGCGATGCGCACGCCGACGCCCGGCAGAGCCGGACCGACCGAGCCGATCTTGGACTTCGTGGCCAGGTTGATCGTGGCGGGAGCCGTCGTCTCGGTCAGGCCGTAGCCCTCGAGGATGACGAGCCCGAGGCTGTGGAAGAAGTGGCCGAGTCGCGAGCCCAGCGGGGCGGATCCCGACACGGCGAACACCACCCGGCCGCCCATCGCCTCCCGCAGCTTGCTGTAGACGAGCCGATCGAACAGCGCGAACTTGATCTTCGTGAAGACGGGGATCTTCTTGCCGGCCTGGAGCAGCTTGGAGTGCTCGACGGCGGTGTGCGCGGCCGCGCGGAAGATCTTGCCCTTGCCGCCCGCCTCTGCCTTCTGCTCGGCGGAGTTGTACACCTTCTCGAACACGCGCGGCACGGCCAGCAGGAAGGACGGCTTGAACGAGCCGAGCGAGGGGAGGAGCTGCCTGGTGTCGGGCTGGTGCCCGGTCTTCACGCCGGAGTGGATCGCGAGGATGGAGATGAACCGGGCGAAGACGTGCGCGGTGGTGATGAACAGCAGGGTGGATGCGCCGGGCGCTTCGACGACCTCGCTCATCGCCTTCGCGGAGTTGCGGGACAGCTCGACGAAGTTGCTGTGGGTCAGCACGCACCCCTTCGGGCGACCGGTCGACCCGGAGGTGTAGATGAGCGTGGCGATGTCCGCACCGACCGCGAGGTTGCGGCGCCGCTCGATCTCGTCATCCGGGACTTCCTTGCCCCGGGTGATGAGCTTGTCGAGGTCGCCGCTGTGCATCGACCAGGTGTGCTGCAGGAGTGGGACCTCGTCGCGGATCTCGTCGAGACGTGCGCTGTGCTCCGGCGACTCGACGATGCTGGCGATGGCTCCGGAGTCGGTGAGGATCCAGGAGATCTGGGCGGGTGAGCTCGTCTCGAAGATCGGGACCATGACCGCGCCCGCATAGAACAGCGCGAAGTCGACGAGCGTCCAGTCATACGTGGTGCGCGCCAGGAACGACACTTTGTCACCCGGCGCGAGCCCGGCCGCGACGAAGCCCTTCGCGAGGGCGATCACCTGACGCTGGAACTCCGCGGCGGTCACATCACGCCAGCCCTCGCCCTCGGGCACTGCGAACAGCGCCAGCTGCGGGGTCTTGTTCACCCGCTCTGCGAGCAGGTCGGTGATGTTCGCCTGGGGATCCGCGGGAACGATGGGGGGGACTTCGAACTGGACCACGGCGACTCCTTCGTAACCGGCACTTAACTCCGGTGCTGTGTGCCTGAAGTCTATCTCCGAGGGGCCTCCTCCTCCCGGTATGCCGTGGTGCTCCCGGATAGACTTCGAGGCGCCGCTGCGCCCCGCTGCGGTCTGAAGGGAACGGCGTGCTCAAGGTCGGAATCGACATCGGTGGAACCAAGATCGCGGGCGGCGTGGTCGACGAGGAAGGGCATATCGTCGAGCAGCTGCGGGTCGAGACGCCTACCGACACGTCGGCGCTCGAAGACGCCGTCGTCGACATGGTGCGTCACCTCGATCGCGGGCATGAGATCGGCGCTGTGGGCGTCGCCGCCGCCGGGTTCGTCGACCGTGCCGGCACCACCGTGATCCATGCGCCGAACATCGACTGGCACAACGAGCCGCTCAAGGCGAAGCTCGAGTCGCGCCTCGAGATGCCGGTGACGATCGAGAATGATGCGAATGCGGCCGGCTGGGCGGAGTTCCGCTTCGGAGCCGGGCGCGACTACCAGGACGTCGCCATGCTGACCCTCGGCACCGGAGTCGGAGGCGCCGTCATCTCCGGTGGCGCGCTCTACCGCGGCGGCCACGGCATCGCCGGCGAACTGGGCCACACGCGGTTCGTTCGCGACGGGCGACCGTGCGGCTGCGGACAGAACGGATGCCTCGAGCAGTATGCGTC
>NZ_JBFUFC010000281.1:0-3585 GCF_056403635.1 Microbacterium sp. P2_F9
GACTATAGATCCGCGTGCCGAGCAGCCTTGTAGCCAGGTAGAGGCTCACATGGAAGCGGAAGTTTGTGCGCACGTAGGAGTCGGCGACTTCGGAGTCGAGCATGAGTGTGTCTACCCGTCGCTGCAGTTGAGCGATCCATAGATAGGTGTGCAACGGAATCTTCGACGAAAAGACGCTCTTGTAGTCGGCTGGGTTGTTCAGAAGTGACGACGGCCGCGCTCGCGCGTCATCAGGTCGCCCAAGGCCCACGGCCATTACGGCTTGCCCTAGCGCCGAGATTGAGACGATCCGATCCGCCGGCTTGCCGCTGTTCTTATAGAAGTTCTTTCGCCGGTCGTAGTACCAGCCCTGGGTCAAGAAGTACGACTCGAGCTGTCTATGAATGTCCTCCGTTGCATGAAGGGATGCATCGGGCACTTTGGTTTGGCTGTTGGTCGCACGAATGATGCGATCGCGAGTTGCCTCATCCTGGGTCTGAAAAACTCGCACAAGTACCGAACGTCCGCGAGCTCGTTCGGCGTCGAGGCCGGACTTGGTGATCGCACTGTGAATGCTGTGCGACGTCTGCATCCCATTCACAATCTGAACGTTCTGCATTGTGAAGGTCTTGTCACCGCTGATCGAGACGGTCGAACAAAGTACTGTCACACCATTGTTCAGCCACCAGAAATCATCCTGAACCTCTGACTCCAGCGAAGCTTCGATGCTCTTGTTCACCGCCACGCCACCTTGGAAGTCTCGGACGTTCCAGTCGAACAAGTGACCCCGGAGTCCGCCGTCAGCATCCGACAAGAATTCGTAGTAGTCGGCCAGTCCGACGAGTCCGGTGTAGGACTCTCCCTTGGATAGATACTCGGCGAATCTCAGCTGCAGGTCGTATTGAGGGACGGCGTTGGCCATCTCCCATAGTTCCCGCGCACCCAGCAGACGCACGGTTGTCGAAGACCCAGGGACCAGGTGGCCCAGCCTGTCAGCGAGGTCTGCCGCCTTCTGTGTAACGGCGGCCGCAGGATTCGACGTGTCACCCTTGCTCACGTAGTCAACGAAGATTGAAATCGTCGGCGAGCGGATGGCGAGTACTGTCCACGCCTTCGTGAACAGCCGGATTCGTCCTATGACGTCCGGCGAGTAGTACACCAGCAGCTGCTCGTCCGTCATGTTGAGGTCGAGCAAGCGCCCGAGCGACGACTCCAGCTTGTCGAGCGCGGTCTCGGTGAAGCCTGACTCTTCCTTGGTCTGTATCAGGCGCAGGGTGAGCTCCGCGCCCTTGCGGACTGACTTTGGGGCGAAATCATCTGCGAGAACTTCAGAATCCTCGTCGAGCAGATCGCCATCTAGGAAGACGTACACCCCATCGAGTGCGCCATCCATGCCGCCGCCGATGCGCCCCAACTCAATCTCGTCGTCAGAGAGGTTTCGGTCGCGTAGAACCATCTGCGCACCGAAGGTCTCGAAAGCTACGGACTGAGGTAACGGCTCATCGCGCTCGGCCTGTGAGGAGGCGATGTACCCATCAATAAGTACGCTCTCGTTTGTTGACACTCAGCCATCCTGGCGGTCAACCTCGGCTCAAAACGGAATCGACGCGCCATCGAATCGGGTGCCGAACCTATAGCCAATTAACACCACGGGCAGGCGATATCGCTCCACACGTCGATCTTGATCGGGTCGGTCATGTCGGGTTCAACTCCGCGGGTCGGGTTCGATATTCCGCCGGGCGAGCACTGCGGCGAAGAAGAAGCAGAGTGCGCCCAGGAACGTGCCGAGATTCGCCCACGTCTCGCTCACGAGATCACCCGTGGAGGGAAGGACGAAGGCGCCGACCGCGGAGACGCCGAACAGGATCGATCCGAGCATGTTGAGCCACGTGCCCGCCCAGGTGCGCGCGAGCCGGTCCCAGAGTTCGTGGCGGCGGGCGGCAGCCACCATGGCGAAGGCACTCGAGACGAGGAAGGCGACCGAGCCCCAGGCATCCGGCTTCCACCCGGTGAACRGATCGGCCGGCTGGTTCAGGGCAGCGATGAGGACGATCCCGGTGCTCAGGTTGAACAGCAGGGTGCCGGCGAACTGCACGGCCGCCGACCACCAGTCGGCGGCATCCGCACGCGTTCCACCCTGTCGAGGCGGCCGGCGGCCGCTGAGCAGCAGCTGGATGAGCCCCGCGGAGGTGAACAGGAGCGAACCCACGAAGAACGTCGCCGAGCCCCACACGGCACCCACCGCCGCGAAGTACCACGGGATGGCTCCGACCGCGAAGCACAGTGAGCCGAGGGCGAAGCCCCACGATTCCCGTCGCAGACGCAGCGACCGCGGCGCCCGCGCGCCGAACTCAGTCCGGGTACGCGTCATCGTCGCCTACAGTGCCGGGAGCTCTGGCTGATCGGGCTGGTCCACCGCGCCGCCGAAGCGCCGGTCGCGATCGAGGTAGAGCTCGATCGCACGCCAAAGCTCGACGCGGCCGAAGTCGGGCCAGAGCGTGTCGAGGAAGACGAACTCGGCATAGGCGGACTCCCAGAGCAGAAAGTTCGAGGTGCGCTGCTCACCGCTTGACCGCACGAACAGGTCCACATCGGGCATGTCCGGGATGTAGAGGCGCCGCTGGATCAGCTTCTCGCTGACCGCGCTGGGGCGGATCCGCCCCGACGCGACGTCGTCGGCGATCGACCGCACCGCGTCGACGAGCTCGACCCGGCCGCCGTAGTTGACGCACATCGTGAGGGTCAGCACGCTGTTGGACGCCGTGAGCTGCTCGGCGTACTGCAGTTCGCGGATCACCGAGCCCCACAGGCGGGGCTTGCGGCCGGCCCAGCGGATGCGCACCCCCCACTCGTTGAGCTGGTCGCGCCGCCGGTGCAGCACGTCGCGGTTGAAGCCCATCAGGAAGCGCACTTCGTCGGGTGAGCGCGACCAGTTCTCGGTCGAGAAGGCATAGACCGAGAGGTGCTTCACCCCGGCCTGGATCGCCCCGGCGACCACGTCGAGGAGTGCCGCCTCTCCCGCCCGGTGCCCCTCGATGCGCGTGAGCCCCTTGCGGTTGGCCCAGCGCCCGTTGCCGTCCATCACGATGGCGACGTGACCGGGCACTCCCCCGCGCGGAAACGCCGGGGGCTGCTGACCGGTCCAGTCGATCGGGCGGTACGGCACGGCATCGCGGTGCGTGTACGGCTTCGGGGTCATCGCGCCACCCAGGGGAGGTACTCGACGTGGTCGAGCGAGCGGATGCCGCGCTCGAGGTGCCATTGCGTATAGGCGGCGACGAGACCGGATGCCGCGGCCGTGGCATGTTCCGATGCGCCGTCCACCTCTTCCCACGTGCCGGACATGAGCGCGCGCAGGAGCGAGACGGTCTCGGCGTCCACGCGGGCAGCGCCCATGGGAGCGCAGTCGCGGCACACCAGACCGCCGAGCTGCGCGACGAAGGAGTCGTGCGGACCGGGTGCGCCGCACCGCGCGCACTCCGACAGCGACGGCGCCCACCCGGAGAGCGCCATCGCGCGCAGCAGGTAGGAGTCGAGGATGCTGCGCGACGCATGCTCGCCGAGCGACAGCGCCCGTAGCCCGCCGACGAGCAGCAGGTACTGGTT